>NZ_JBIUAT010000005.1:0-151337 GCF_044547685.1 Acinetobacter sp. NPDC052428 | reverse complement strand
CCTGAATCCTGGTCGTTAAAGTGTTTGTTTGCACTCATATTTTAACTGTTAGGACTCAGGTTTTTTTATTTAAAGCAAACTATGGGACAGCAGTGGTCTTTCGACTCCTTATAAAACCAAGATAAGACTACAGCACTTGGTATTCAAAATAACTCATTACACCCAGAAACATTATCAGTATGAGGCTTTGCTCACCGACAGGAGCAAATATAAGTGAAATCCACAGGACAATATTGACAATACAATCGTATTTTATTGACAAATCACGACAAAGCCCTATTTTACTCCATAACCTGCGTATTTAACTGCTTCATTACCGTATTTTTTGCAGTATTTTTTGTCATTTTAGAGGAAGCATCTGCCGATTTAACCGGAAAATATTGTTCTGCCCAGCGGTTGAGTTTTTTCGAGATCGGTGCAGGCAAGCTCAAACCTAAAGGATTCTGTTCCTGCAAATCTGCCGAGGAAATCACCCGGGTACCGAGCAGATAGTCAAACCAGGGCTTGGTGACGCACCAGTTGGCATCCTGATTGCTATTCATATGATGATCATAATGCCAGGGCAATTTCTTTTTGGCCCATTCCGGTTCCAGATGAGCACGGCGATGTAAATAATAATAGTTGCCTGCACTATATAGGGCAGCCAGTGACATGCCTTTGGAGAAAGGATAAAAACTGAGTCCAAAAACGGTCGCGACGATTGCCAGTGAGGCAATTTCATTGCGGGTACGCCAGTTGTCGAGTCCTTCTACATAGCCGAAATCGGAAAATTCCGTTTTTCGCACAATCCGGTGATGCTCCCAGTGTGAACGCATACTCTCGGGTACCGGACTATAACGGCTCTGTCCCGGCCGGTGAACACCATGCAATACATATTTATGTGCAAACCATTCAAATCCATTTGCGACGACAAGTCCTGCCAGAAAACCTTTCCACATAATCTTTTACCTCTTGGTCTATTTTTAATATAGGCTAAATAAAAGACTAGATATTGACCAAAATATTCAATATGATTGACAAAATACGACAAAATAAAAGAATTAAAAATGCTGGTTCTAAAAAACTACGTAGGTTCAGTATACGGTGGTTTAGGACATTTACTTTTGGACTATTATCAGTTGAAACAGCTTGAAGTCCCTGAGAAATTATTGGCCATTCAAAATCTGGAACGCTTTGATTTCGCCTTGTGGCGTGATCTATTAACGACACTTGATCAACAGCTGCAACGACCGGCTTTAGGCTTGGAAATCGCCCAACTGGTTGAAGCTAAACACCTCGGTATTATTGGCTATCTGGCACTCTCAAGTGAGACCTTGGGTGAAGCCTTTATGCGCTATCATGATTATCATCGTCTGATTTATGATGGCGGCCCACTTCAGCTGCAATGGCAAGGCGATTATCTGTCAATTGGCTGGGCCGAAGTCCCGTTTCATCTAAGTACTCAATTAACCGATGAAATCGCAATTGCGCTAATGACGCAATTCATGAAAGCCAATGTTCAGAACCCGCACGTGGTTCAGTTATATGAAGTGCATTTCCAGCATGCAATGCCTAAAAATATTGTACTCTATGAGCAGTATTTCGGCTGTAAAGTCCGCTTTTCTCAAGCCAGAAATCAGGTATTGATGCATGTCAGTGAACTGTCCAGACCGCTGAAACAGGGCGACCAGACCTTGCAGAAACTGCTGATGCAACAGGCCAAAGCATTGCTAGAAAAGTTCCCGCATTCCACTCTGGTGGATCAGCAGCTGCAACAGGCGATTCTGATTGGCCTACAAAAAAACCTATTCCAGATCGAGCATATTGCCGAACAGATGAATTTTTCCGTGCGTCAGTTACAACGCCATTTGCAAAAACAGGACAAAACCTATCAGCAACGTATGCAGGAAATCCGCTGCATGATGGCTATGCAATATCTGAAAGATCCGCACTTGAGTTTGCAGGAAACCGCCATGTTACTCGGTTATTCCGAACAGAGCGCGTTTCAGCGTGCCTTTAAGCAGTGGACTCAACTGACGCCGCAGCAGTGGCGCCAACAGAATATGTCAGCTGCTTAAACCACCAGCATGTTGGTTTGATATACAGGCTTCAAGCAGCATTGATGATTTAAATCCCTTTCTTCTATGACCTGATGATAGATAGAAAAATAAGGAATTAAAATATGGGTAGATATCTTCCCGAATTGCTCGGCACGTTCTTGCTAGTGTTTGGAGATATTGTGGGAGCAGAAAATTAGGCTTTTTAATAAAAACCCTCTAAAAAGCCAGGATTTCCAAATACCATTTTTCTGCATGTTTCACATGGAGCATGCAGATCATCGCGCTTAAAAATGCTTATAAAAATGGATTTTCAATTTCATCCAGATCATCACGCTGAATTTTTTCTGGCAAGTCCTGCGTGTTTTCCAGTTGTTGTACCACATCATTCAGAAAAGCCTGCAAGGCTTTGGCCACTTTCAGTCCCTGCTGATCCTTGGTGATTTGCAAGTTGCCATACAGGCTGACGCAGTCCAGATCATTTTCCAAAGTCAGATCATGAATGGCATGGGATTCGCTGCCATTTTCAAATGCTTTAAACATATCCTCTTCACCTGTCTTTGTTATTTTCAATGAACGTCTGATGTCGATGCTACCCGAATCCCGGTTTTTTCAGCAAGCTTATTTCAACAGGTGCAAAATATATTGCAACAAGGCATCAATCAGCTGTTTCACAATGGCATCTTGCGTTGCATTGTCTATCGCACCGCCAGTCGCAGAGGAGGCCGAACTGCTTGAACCGGAAGACTTAAACTCGCGTTGTAATGCCTGCAGGTTTTCTTCAGAAACCTCTTCGGCACACTGACTTTCTGCATCCCAATTAGAGTATTCAATTTTCTGGTTGGCTTTTACGGCATTTCCAGTCAGTGGCAGCTTATAGGTATTGCGTTTCTGTTCTTCGGTAAGCTGCGGGAACAGGTTAATTCCAAGCTGTTCTTCCAGATAGCAGACACTGACAATACGCACTTTCAGTGAATTGTCATTCGGTGCATAGTAAGCACCAATAGCACCGGTTTTCGGCATATAAACTGCCTTATAGACCGCAGTTGGCACAATCACGCCATTGCCAATGGTTTTCAGCTTCTTCCCGGCAAAGATCGGCCCGGTCACCACATAGACATCCTGTTTCTGCTTGGTCACAATGGCACGGGTGGCCTCTTCCAGCTCACGCCAGACCTGCTGATTATTCTTGGGTGCTTGCGGCACCATATTGGCCAATGAAAAACTGTCAGACTGCGCAGCCTTGTTAGGCATATCCGCATTCGGTGCCATATGACCGCGGTCATAACCTGAACCACGATAATCCGCCAATGTGGCACGATGCTTCGCACTGACTCGATCTTCTTCATGAAAATTATCTTCACGGGGAATTTTCTGGCTTAAGCGTGCTGGCGTTAAGGCTTCTGCGACCCAAAGCGGTGTTTTGGATACCCCGGAATAACCGACATTAAAGCCATTAAAACACAGTGAATAACTGTCTTTTTTCAGGCTGTCTTTTATCAAATATGGCGGTACATCACGATAAAACTGGTTCAGACAGGCAGAATCGCTGGAAGAGGAAAGTGACACCCACTGACTGATTTTTTCCTGGCCAAAAGCGATGGCGAAGCTGCTCGAAGCCACCACGCCCAAAATAACTTTAATACTATGATTATTTAAAAACTGAAAAAAAGAGTTCTTGGATTTACGCTGCTTCTTGGCCATTATTACACGTACTTTTTAGATCAATACAGATTTTGACCGAGCTTAACAAGCTGTATAAGTGAAGTATATCTTGGCTCTACCATTCGTTTACTAAATAAACAATAAGTATCTAAAACCCCGGCTAGTTGTAACAAACTGTCTAATTTTATTTCTTTTTAAATGAGGTTTCTCGGTGTTTGCGTAGCTTTATTTGGACCAGTGGATTGAGTGTGTAAAGCTAACGGCCTATCTCAATTTGTACAATTATTAGCAATGGTGTCAATCATGAATTCCAAACTCTCTAAAGCATTAGGTTTAGGATTATTCACAAGTGTGATCAGCGTAGCTGCATTTGCCGAGCCACCAGTTCAACCAGGTGAAACACTTGAAAGCTTGTCTAAAGCTAAAATTAGTACCAAGGTGAATGGTCAGGAAGCCTCTTTAGAAAGCTTGGTGAACTCTGGTCAGATCCGTCTGGTCGATCCGCGTGCAGCAGCTCCACAGCCAGCCATGCCAAATACACAGGCGCCGATGCCCAACGATCCAGCGATGACTCAGACACCAAATTCAGGCACAGTTTCTCCTCAACCGCCTGTCACAGAAGCAGGCATGAATGAATCAGAGGTGCCGGCCAATCTGGTTGAACCAGCCACTGAATCAGAAGTAGAAGCCAGCACGTCTATGACGACGCCTCAACCACAACCAGCACTGGAAGAACAACAAGCAGCTGTCCCAGCAATGCCTGAAGAGCAGCAACAAGCAGCTATTGCCTCAGAACAACCGATGCCTGAAGAACAACAAGCGGCTGTGACTGAAGCAGACGTCAGTAATGAACAAACTGAAATTGCGGCTCAATCTGATGCAGAGCCAGTGCTGATGGAAGAATCTTTGAATGCTGCACCTGAAATGCCAGCAGCTGCGGTAGAACTTGAGCAATAATCTGAAGCTCATTTATTATTTCTCCCATAAAAAAACCAGAGTGTACCTCTGGTTTTTTTATGCTTTTTTATTTTATTTACATCTGAATCTGGGTGCCCAGCTCGACCACACGGTTGGGTGGAATCTGATAGAAATCACTGACCGGACTGGTATTGCGTTGCATAGAAATAAACAGCTTTTCCCGCCACGGTGCCATACCCTCACCCACAGTATGCATAATCCGTTCACGTGAAATAAAGAAACTGATCTGCATCAGGTCATATTCAAAATCCCATTGCTCATAGGCCTGCTGTAAAGCTTCCGGAATATTCGGCTGATCCTTAAAACCATAATAGATAAACACCCGGTAAAAATGTTCACTCAGTTTTTCCAGTTCAATCCGCTCCTGCCTGTCAACAAAAGGAATATCCCGGGTAATCACTGTCAGCATGATATTGCGTTCATGCAAGACCTTATTGTGCTTAATATTATGCAACATGGCATGCGGAACAATATTTGGTGTACCGGTCAGGAAAATGGCATCGCCTGGCACAAACTTGGTGCCTTCCCCCATCGAAATACTTTTAATAAACAGATCAATCGGCAAGGCATCCTGTTCCAGCCGTTTCAGTACCAACGCACGCCCATCTTTCCAGGTCATGAGAATCGTAAACAGTACCGCGCCAATCAGAATCGGCACCCAGCCACCCGAAGCAATTTTCAAGGACGTTGAGGCCACAAAGACTAAATCCAGTGCCAGGAATGGCACAGCAAATAAAGCTACTTTCCAGACCGGCCAACGCCAGAATCCATAAGCCAGAATCGAGATCAAAATGGTGCCACAGAGCATGGTCATGGTCACCGCAACGCCATAAGCACTGGCCAGATTGGCACTATTTTCAAACAGTAAAATCAGGATCAGCACCGAGATAAACAGCATCCAGTTAATGAAAGGCAGATAAATCTGGCCGCGTTCCAATGCAGAGGTATGCTTGACTGACAGGCGCGGTAAATAACGCAGTTGAATGGCCTGATTGACCATAGAAAATACGCCAGTAATGACCGCCTGTGAGGCAATCACCGCCGCCGCAGTCGCCAGTCCAATCATCGGGAACAAAGCCCAGTCTGGCAGCAGCATATAGAAAGGATTCGCCAGTGCTTCAGGACTACGCAGTAACAAGGCGCCTTGCCCGGCATAATTCAATAATAAACAGGGCAAGACAATAATGAACCAGGCCAGCCGAATCGGTAGGCGGCCAAAATGCCCCATATCGGCATAAATCGCTTCACCACCGGTCATGGTCAGAATTACCGCCCCCATGGTCAGAAAAGCCACATAGGGCTGATCGACCACAAAATGATAGGCCCAATAGGGATTCACCATCCAGAGTACAAACGGGGTCTGGATAATGCTCCATAAACCAAAACCGCCAATGGACAAAAACCAGAGCATGGTTAAAGGCCCAAAGAACTTGCCCATGGTGGCTGTGCCGTGTCGCTGCACCATAAACAGTCCGGCCAGAATTCCGATGGATAAAGGCACTAGCCATTGATTGAAAATGGGTGTCGCAATACTCAGGCCTTCAATGGCTGAGAGCACGGAGATTGCCGGAGTAATAATCCCGTCACCAAAAAATAGTGATGCACCGACAAAGCCCAAAGCAATCAGGAATATTTTCTTTTGATCAGAGATTCGTGTGGTACGCAGGTTTAATGCCAGCAGTGACATGATCCCGCCTTCGCCGTTGTTATCGGCACGCATAATCACCATGACGTATTTAAAGCTGATGGTAAGCATCATGCACCAGAAAATCAGGGACAGGATGCCGAGTACAGAAGCTTCGCTAATGGCGAGGTGTGCGGTGAGGAAGCATTGGCGCAGTGCATAGAGCGGACTGGTACCAATATCTCCGAAAACGACCCCAAGCGCAGCCAGTGTAATCACCGGGAGAGCTGCCTTTTGTGCAGTGCTTTGCATATATTGTCTTCGTTTTTAACAAGCATTTTTGCGAATCATAGCACCGCATTAAAAGTTTTTCTGCAAATCAATTGTTTCAGCTTGGCACAGCTGGTTTTTTTCGCTATTATCCTCGGCCTATGGTGAGGTGTCCGAGTGGCTGAAGGAGCACGCCTGGAAAGTGTGTAAACGTTTATAGCGTTTCGAGGGTTCGAATCCCTCTCTCACCGCCAGAATTTAAAAACCCGAATCACACGATTCGGGTTTTTTTATATTTAATTTTATCCATCGTCTGATTAGCAAAAAAAATCATCTGCCTACTTTATAAAATATTATTATCCATCGCCTTAGGCAAAAGCATTGAATTAATATCAATCCCCGTTCATAAAAATCTTTTGCAACACACCACTTACGCTCAATTCTATTTTTAAAAATTTTCATTTTTCATCAACCAGAAAAACTAATGAATTGTGCAGTTTCTGTACGCCATTCATTTCAGGTTTTTATTTATGTGTTCAAACAAAAAACTGGCACAGAAATAGCTTAATTTTATTGTCATCAAAGCTATGTTATGTTGCTGGTAAATCATCTAAAAGGAGAATAAAAACCACAGGATAGAAAGAAATAACCAAGTGAACCGGGCCATTCAAATTTGAAGTTAAAAAATAGATACACTGCTATTCGGAGAGCGAACATGAATAACAGCGCAAACTATGCCAAACAGATTAAAAATGCAAAACGTGGCGGTTATACCCCGACCATTGCCAAGGACATCAATAAACATAAAATTCAAAAAGCCTTGAGACTTATCGAACAGTGGAGAAGCCTCGCTCAAGAACTCAAACCTCAAATGCAGTTTGATATGGCCTTTACTTTAGAGGAATGTGCACAAGAATTAGATCGCATCCTAAAAAACAGATAAACCTTATAACCGACTCATATCCATAGTAAATCCTATGCTTTCACCCTCGCCCATATCTTCACATATGGGCAACTTCTTTGCGCATAGCCAAAAACAGAACTTTTCATCCATCCGGTCAAAATAAACAAATCCTGCCGAAACAGCTTAACCGGTTATTTTTTGGCTTGCGTGACCAAAAAAAATCTGTAAAATGCACTCCACCATGCCGGCATAGCTCAGTTGGTAGAGCAACTGACTTGTAATCAGTAGGTCCACAGTTCGAATCCGTGTGCCGGCACCATATCTTAGCCTCGCTTTTTAGTGAGGCTTTGATGTTTCTGGGTTTTGGTATTTTCAGCTGAGTCTTCTTGCACTTTCTAGTGCTTCGATTGTGCCGTTACTTGCACATATCTGACGATCCCTTCCTGATATAATTTACGGCACAGTTTCGCCGTCATCTGAATTTTAAAATGATCCAGTTTTGAGCCTTGAGCCTGATTATTTAATGGTTTCGAATTCAAAGTTTTTTGCACATAATCCGCAAAGCCGGAAAATACCGGTTCAGACGGATCCTGAATCTGGATATTTTTAAATTCAAAACGATCCAGACAGGCATACAGCGCCCCCACTGTCATTAAGTCTTTTAAATTCACATCGGCAGATTTCAATAAAAACTGATATTTACGCCGTTGTAATGCATTTAAATTTTCCCAGCGCTCGGACAACACCAGATGATGAAAACCAATCCGCGCATTTGAATTTAAAACACTGCGAACCTGCTCCAAGAATACAGGTACAGGGCTGTGATAGGCTGCATCTAGGCACAACACCACGTCAAAATGCTGGGAAAACGGCAATTCTTTTAAACGCAAAAATGATGCCTGATAAATGGCATTTAGTTCTGGCAGATGCTGCTGAATATTGGTTACACAAGCAGCCTGCAGCTCAACCCCAGCCAGATATTGCACCTGATAATGTTGCTGCCAGTGCAGCAAGCTGGCGCCCTGACCGCAGCCTAAATCCAGCAGTTTATCGTTTGAATTTAAACTTACAGTTTGCGCAAGGTGATCGGCCAGCATACGACAGGCAGCCGCATAATCCTGCTGGCCGGCCTGCCAATAACCTAAATTGCTCCAGGGCAATTGCGCACGATCACCCAACACAGCGGCATCAATCGCATACTTGTGCTGGGGAAGACGCTGACGAATTGCCTGAAGCCATTGCATGGATTAATAACCCAGTTGCGGCGCAACCTCGACCACAGGTTTTAAACCCTGGAATGGTAAAGGCGCACCGAAAATTTCTGCAATCTTCATCGCTGAAGTCACTGCCGATTCCAGAATTGGCAAACCGTCACATGACCATGAACCGCAGAAAAAGACCTTACGGTTGGCCTCCAGATGACGTTGCTGCAATTCTTTATTCAGTGCTACGGTGTTGGCATCGACGACTGCACGTGTCAGCATTACTGATTTGATCACTTTTTTCGGATCAATGTCGGTCACCGGACGCCAGGTCTGAAATACGGCCGACTTGCCGACCAGAGAAGGCTCAATCGAGTTAAGCCACACGGTAAATTGCTGACGGGTAAATTTACGGTCCATCATATAGCTGAGTACGGCCCAGTCTTTACGTTTTGGCGGCATCACGCTGGCATCGGTATGAATCACCAGTTCGCCCTGTTCAAATTTGAATTTCTTCAATAATTCAATTTCACTGGCAAACTGTACCGGATCCAGGAACTCCTCAATTTTGGTGGTCGGTGTCGCGACAATCACCCGGTCAAACAGTTTTGAATAACCGGCCGCATTTTCAACTTTGACCTGATCGCCCTGCTCTTGTACCAGTGTAATTGCTGAACCGTCTTCAATCTGAATGCCTTCAATCAGCTTGTCGACCAGCGCCGGGGTACCGCCTTGCAGACGCAGTAAAGCATCGCCATCGGTCAGTTGGCGCAGGAAAATCAATAGCGGTTTAGCTGGCCATTCACCAATGGTTTTCGGATTGCAGGTACAGATGGTATATAGCACCGGCATCACCGCACCATGCCAGAACACTTCTTCAATCTCGTTACGATTGATAAATTCTGCCAGGCTGATGTCCTGATTTTTCGATTTAAAGAATTTGGTTAATGCAACTTTTAACTGCAACAGGCCTTTGACCAGACGCCAGCCATACTGCTGCAGGCCTTTACGGTTATTGATGATCGGGATATTGCCAATACGGCTACGCGATGTGGTCAGCCAGGTTTCAGTTTTATCTTCAAATAACCAGCTGCAGGCCATATAGGTCCGTACCGGATAGGTTTTAATGCCCAGATGCGTGGCCAGACTCAGGGTGTTTTTCCACAGATAGGGATTCATCACACGTAAAGGTGCGTCAATCAGGCCCCCTTCAAATTCAAGGCTATGACTGTCCATGCCGCGACCTGGAAGTGCTTCAAAAATCGTGATGTGATGCCCTGCGTCTTGGAGAATTCTGGCTGTAGCCAGTCCGGCCATGCCACTACCAATTACTGCGATATCCAAACTGATCATCCGTCATTGAAAAACTACAGAAATTATGTACCATGCGCCAATCAAACAGGTTATTAAAATCTTCCAGAATATATGTTTTTCGTAAAGGCCTTTTTGTTCAATTTCACCTGCTTTTTATTCATTTTTTTGCAGCAGTTAAAATTCCATCAAATATAGGATTTTATTTATATTTTTATTTAAAAGATAAAAAAATTACTTTAAAAACAAATAATTTAATTAACCATTTTTATAATCCTTGGTTGACAAAAACTTTTAAAATACCTATGATTCGCAGCATAAGAAAACCATAAATTCATCCGGTTCCATTCAGATGCGTTTATGCGAAAATTGTTTAAAACGACAAGAAACTACAGCGCCTTATAAAATAAAAGCCTCTGCGAAAGCAGAGGCTTCTTTGTTTTCAGGCCTGGTTGATCATGCAGCATGGTATTGAGCTTACTTTATTGCCTCTCATAAGCCGCTTAAAAAGCATAGAGTGCAATTCCTCAATCCTCATGTTGTTCTCAAATAGAAATCAAATGGCATGATTTTTTTGTCTAGAATTCATAAATCTCTAAACTAAAAAAATAAAAAATCCAGCAACTTATGCTGGATTTTTCGCTTCAAAGAACTAGGTTCGAATTAGATTTTACCCACCAGGTCGATTGACGGCGCTAGTGTAGCCTCGCCTTCTTTCCATTTTGCTGGACAAACTTCACCTGGGTGCGCATGTACATATTGTGCAGCTTTCACTTTACGAAGAAGCTCTTGGGCATCACGGCCAATACCACCCGCGTTGATTTCAATGATCTGGATTTTACCTTCTGGATCAATCACGAAAGTACCACGATCTGCCAGACCTTCAGCTTCAATCAATACTTCGAAGTTTTTAGACAAAGTCCAGGTTGGATCACCAATCAATGGATACTGGATTTTACCAATCACCTCAGAGGTATCATGCCAAGCTTTATGGGTGAAATGAGTATCGGTAGACACGCCATAAATTTCTACACCCATTTTCTGGAATTCAGCATACTGATCAGCAAGATCGCCTAATTCAGTTGGACAAACAAAGGTAAAATCTGCAGGATAGAAAAACACCACTGACCATTTACCTTTCAGGTCTTGCTCAGAAACTTCGATGAACTGACCATTGTGGTAAGCAGTTGCATTGAATGGTTTGATTTCAGTATTGATTAAACTCATGAGATATTTCCTCTGGCTTATTTCTGGGATTGCTTATCTTGTGAAGCTAGAATACGAAAAATTTTAAAATAGGTAAAACCGCAAGTTTTTATAAAAATGATCGCTTTTTTAGATCATAAATTTCTATCAGTATTTATTATCTTATTTATTTTCTCGATGCAGAGTTGTCCCCATCAAAAGCAACCTGATGTTTTAAGATTTATGATTCTTTTAATAAGTGGGGCTTTATTCAAACTTAATATAAATCTCGAGGATATAAAAAACCCACCGTATTCAGGTGGGTTTTAATGATAATTTACCGTTCTGATAAATCAAAATGGTAAGTCATCATCTAGATCTGCTGCAGGCGCTGCTGTTGGAGCAGGTGCAGATTTCGGCGCAAAACCACTCGGGTTATTGTTGCCATAACCGCCGCCCTGATTGTTGTTAAAACCGCCTTGCTGTGGCGCTGAACCATAACCTGATTGCGGGTTATTGCCATAACCACCCTGGTTGTTGTTCGCCTGATTATTGTTATTAAAGCGTGGCTGGTTAAAGCTGCTCTCGCCCTGATCATTTTGAGGACGGCTAGAGTCTAACATCTGCATTTGTTCACCACGAATTTCCGTCGTATAGCGCTCCTGACCATTCTGGTCAGTCCACTGACGGGTACGTAATGAACCTTCAATATATACTTTTGAGCCTTTACGAAGATATTGCTGTGCAATTTCACCTAAACGGTTATGCAACACGATACGGTGCCATTCCGTTTGTTCTTTACGTTCACCGGTACTTTTATCTGTCCACGAATCGCTGGTTGCGATCGAGAATTGAGTGAGAGAGCCACCATTTGCAAAAGTTTTGGTTTCCGGATCTTTACCCAAAGTACCCACTAAAATAACTTTATTTACACCACGCATTTGCCGTTTACTTCCTATATATTTCTGTATTTTACTTTATAAGAGTTATGCTTAAATGGCTACCTCTTTACCCAACAAGTGCGTTAATTGTTGTCGCGAAGCATCATCAATCTGCTGTTTATCGACTTTTACATAGGCAACTTGCTGTTCAGACATCACCACGACCTCTTCAATACCACGAATCGCCAAAAGCTGAGAAGTCCATTCGTCAGTTTGTCTGCTTTCCGGCAAACGCAACACCAGCGATGACAGATAGCGTGGCTGTGCCAGGCCAAAACTCATCAGCAGCCAGATTATCGCAATCCCTGTCAGGATACTCCAGCCCATCGAGGTATTGTTCAGCAGTAATAATTGTCCGCCAATCATACCGCCAAAGAACGCCCCTAAAAACTGGCTGCTGGCATTTACGCCCATTGCGGTGGCTTTGGACTGGATCGGTGCCGCTTTCGACAACCAGGACGGCAACAAGGCTTCCATCACATTAAAAGCAATAAAGAACAGCCCTAGACCAATCAGCAAGACATATTTGGATTCAAAACCAAATGCCATCACCATTAGGCCCAGAATAATGCCAGTAATGGCCACCAGAAAAATCGCGCGCATTTTGTGGTATTTTTCTGCCAGGATAATACTTGGAAAAGCAAAAAACAGGCTCAGCACCAACAGCGGCAAATATACCCAGCCATGACTGGACAGTGGCAGATCAGCAAATTCGATCAGCTGCGAAGGTACATAGATAAACATCGCGGTGAGCAATAAATGCAGGGTAAAAACCGACACATGCAGACGATTCAGATCTCCGATTTTGATTACCTGTTTCAACTGTGCCAGATAGCCCTGCTGAAAGTTTTTATGATGCCGCGTGACTTTCGGCACCATCAACAGCATGGCAATCGCCGCCAGGCCCATCACCGTGGTGACCCAGAATAATCCCGAGATGCCCACCAGACCCGTCAGCCAAGGCCCCAGACTAAAGGCCACCACAAAAGACAGGCCGATACTCATGCCCATCATCGCCATGGCTTTCATCCGGTTTTCTTCACGGGTAACGTCTGCCAGTAGTGCCATCACCACAGCGGATACCGCACCACCACCGGCGATCGCTCGGCCGATAATCACGCCATAGATAGTGTCCGACATGGCTGCAATCGCACCACCCAGCGCAAATAATAGCAGTCCCAAAACCACCAGTGGCTTACGGCTATAACGATCCGCAATCAGGCTGAATGGAATCTGCAATAAGGCCTGAGTCAGACCGTAGATCCCGACCGCCAAACCGATCAGTGCAGGTGTTGCATATTGATATGCCTGCCCTGCCACAGAAAACACCGGGATAATCATAAACAACCCCAACATGCGCAGTGCAAAAATACTGCTCAGGGCAAAGGTTGAACGACGTTCTAAAGCATTCATCATAAATTATGGCGATTGGGTTAATTAATCTGGAGCCCAGATTATAGGACATTCAGCTCATTAATAAGACATGAATTTTATTTGAAATAAAGATGATGTCGATCTAAAAACAAAAAGCGCAGCCGGAGCTACGCTTTTTGTTCAGGAACAGCGCTTTATTTGTCTAAAGCCGCCTGACGTTTTTTGTATTGAATCGAGGCGAATACTGCCCAGACAATAAAGGCTACACCGATCAGACCGGTCACCACTTCTGGTACATGCAGACCGGTTCCGCTGGCAATCATGATAAAGGCCAGTGCACCGATGGCATAATGCGCACCATGTTCCAGGTAAATATAGGCATCCAATGTGCCCTGCTCAACCAGATAAATCGTCATTGAACGGACAAAGATCGCACCAATTGCCAGACCCAGCATGATGATGACCACGTCTGAGGTAATCGCAAAGGCACCGATCACGCCATCAAAACTGAACGAGGCATCCAGGACTTCTAGATAGAGGAAACCACCAATACCGGCTTTCACTACACCCGTCGGTACGCCATTTTCATCATGACGAATGGCATTGCCTTCTTCATCGACTTCCGGTTCACCACCGAGCATATGGCTCAGGACCTGCACACCGATATAAATCACGATGCCCCAGATTCCGGCCATAGTCACTGCCAGACGCTTGGCTTCATCGACATTGGCTGCCATGATTAACAAAGCCACCAGTGCGATAAATACCGACATCGCCGGCACATTGGCCAGATTGGACAGACGGCGTTCTACGCGTCTAAACCAGTGCGTATCTTTTTCTTCATCCAGGAAGAAGTTCAGGAATACCATCAACAGGAAAGCACCACCAAAAGCAGCAATTTCAGGATGATGTGCCATTAAACGTGCTGAATATTCTTTCGGATCATTCAGGGCCAGACGTACCACTTCCATAAAGCCCAGGTCTGCAGTCACTGCAACAATGACCACCGGGAAGATCAGGCGCATCCCAAAAACTGCAATCAGAATACCGACTGTCAGGAACAGCATTTTCCAGAAATGATCCCAACCCCGTAGGACTGAGGCATTAACAACCGCGTTATCAAAGGACAACGACACTTCCATAATCGCTAAAATAGCAGTAATGGTCAGCGCTGTGAGCATGGTTTGCAGGCCTGCGTCCGGACCATGGGTATAACCCCAATACGCAGATAAACCAAGACACACGATCGAAAATGCAATCGAGAAACCAAAATGTTTCAACATACACAACGACCTTGGATAAATTAAATGAATGTATGGCTGCGAGAGAGCAGCAATACGAATAGGAAAAGTTAAGCTAATTATGAAACTTTTAGCGCATAAACCAAAGCACTTCCTGAGCTGTTTTATCTTATTTTCTGTTTTTAAAATTTGCCGATCTTTTAAACAGCCCGATCTTTGCTATAGTGCCGCATGGTTTAACTTGAACTGCGAAGGATTTTCAGCATGAGTTTTTCACAAGAGGTATGGCAACGTAATCTCGGACTTTATCAGAAGACCCTGGCCCTGCCCTTTAATCAGCAACTGGCGCAAGGTACTTTAAGCCGTGAAGCCTTTAGTCATTATGTGATTCAGGATGCGCATTATTTACTGGCCTATGGCCGTGCACTGGCCGTATGTGCCGCCAAGGCTTTTGAAGCGGACGATGTGATCCAGTTTGCCGAGGCAGCCAAAATAGCGATTGTGGTGGAACGTAGCCTGCATGATGGCTTTATGCAAGATTTTGGCATTAGCAAAGAGCAGTTTGAAAATACCCCGCTGACTCTGGCGTGTCATCACTATACCTCTTATCTGACTTCGACCGCCTGGTCAGAAAGCTACCCGGTGGTGCTGGCCTCGTTGCTGCCTTGTTTCTGGATTTATGCCGAAGTTGGCAAAGATATTGTCGACAACTCTGCGCCGAATAATCCGTATCAGGCTTGGGTGGATACCTATTCAGGAGAAGAATTCCACACTGCGGTGCGGAATGTGATTGCGACCGTTGACCGTGTTGCGGCGCGTGTTGATGCCGATACACTAGAAAAAATGCATGCAGCTTATACGCATGCGGCCCGTCTGGAATGGTTGTTCTGGGACAGTGCCTTTGAGCAACGCCAGTGGCCTGGTCTGGATGAATAAGACGGACGAATAAAAAAAGCCCTGTTTAAGATAGGGCTTTTTGGTTATAGCTGATCAAAAAATTTCTACTGTCATAAACCGATCATAAAAACGGCTTAGTCTGAAAAAAACAAGGATAGAACTGGCCGGTACGCTAGACCTAGCTATAAGCCCCAAATTGCCGAACAATAATTGAGAATAATTATCAATTAATAAAATCAATCCCGGAAAGAGGCAGATGATATGCACACTTTAGGCACCGAAGCGATTCGGGCATTTTTTACCCTGCAATGTTGCTGGCTCAATAATGAAGAAATCTATTTGGAACAAGGCTGTCCAGATTGTAGCTCGGCAGCGACTTATCTGATTTACCATACCAACACGCATATCCAGAAACATCTGCTGAAATTTATTGAAAAGTATCGCTGTCATCAGGCGCGACGTAACGATTTGCTCGACCTGGATTTTTTCCAAAAAGACTATGAGGACTTTCTGCACATTCTGGAAAATGAAGTCAATTTTTATGCACGTCTGCATCATGATGTGTCACGTGAACGCTGCTTTGAAGAGATCGAGTCTATCTTTGAACGCCATTATGTAATGGCTTATTAGGTATTGGCCTTGTACATGATCATTGTGAATATTTAAATGATCTGCTGTTGTGTTTCTTAATGTTGTGATGAATTGACCAATCACCGACATAACTTGACGTTTAAAATACTTTTATTTGCACTTGAACATTTTTCATCCGGTATCATATAAGGGTTTTTGATGAATATTCTAGGATCCTTGCATGAGCCAAAGCCACATCCGTATTCGAGGCGCACGTACCCATAACCTGAAAAATGTGAACCTTGATATACCACGCGACAAGTTTGTGGTGATTACGGGACTGTCTGGTTCAGGAAAGTCCTCGCTTGCCTTTGATACCTTATATGCCGAAGGTCAGCGCCGTTATGTGGAATCGCTGTCTGCCTATGCCCGCCAGTTCCTCTCCCAGATGGAAAAACCGGAAGTGGATTCTATTGAAGGCTTGAGTCCAGCGATTGCCATCGAACAGAAATCTACCAGTCATAACCCGCGTTCGACCGTGGGTACCATTACCGAAATTTATGACTATTTACGCCTGCTGTATGCGCGTGTCGGTACACCGTTCTGTCCTGAACATGATCTGCCGATGGTGGCACAAACGGTTACTGAAATGGTCGATGCAGTCAAAGCATTAGAAGAAGGCACTGCTCTTTTACTATTAGCACCGGTGGTGCGTGAACGTAAAGGTGAATATACGGCGCTGTTTGAACAGCTACAAAGCCAGGGTTTCGTCCGCGCCCGCGTCGATGGCGAGATCATGGAAATTGATCCGCCACCAGAACTGGACAAAAAGAAAAAACATACCATTGAAGTGGTAGTCGATCGTTTTAAAGTGCGTGATGATCTGGGCAACCGTATTGCCGAAAGTTTTGAAACGGCGCTGCGTCTTGGTGGTGATATTGCGATTTTATCCTGGATGAAGGGCGAGCATAACGATCGCGTATTTTCAGCCAAGCACTCCTGCCCGCAATGTGACCGCGCGGTGGCTGAACTGGAACCGCGTTTATTTTCGTTCAACAACCCTTTTGGCGCCTGTCCGGTCTGTGATGGTCTGGGGACCCGCAGCCATTTCAGTGCCGACAAACTGATTCCCAATCCTGAAGTCAGTGTCAGTCAAGGCGCGATTCGTGGCTGGGACCGTCAGCGTCCTTACTATTACAGCATGATCCAGAAAGTCGCCGAGCATTTTGGTTTTTCTCTGGAAACTCCATGGAATGAACTGGATGCTGACACCAAGAAAAAATTTCTGTACGGCACTGGCAAAGAAAAAATTGATCTAAGTTATATCGATGAACGTGGCCGACGTCATAATCGGGTCATTCCTTTTGAAGGGATTTTGCCGCATCTGGAACGCCGTTATCGTGAAACTGAAAGTAATTATGTGCGTGATGATCTGGCGCAGTATTTATCCAATGCTGCCTGTGATGCCTGTGATGGTTCACGTCTGAATGAAATTTCGCGTAATGTGAAAATTCTGGACAAGACCATTGCTGACATTACCCGCATGTCGATCGGCGATGCTGAAAGCTATTATCAGGGTATTCATTTGGAAGGTGCACGGGGTGAAATCGCCGACAAGATTTTCAAGGAAATCCGTGAACGTCTGCACTTTCTGGTTTCGGTCGGCCTGAATTATCTCAGCCTGTCGCGTTCTGCCGAAACTTTGTCTGGTGGTGAAGCGCAGCGAATTCGTCTGGCCTCACAGATCGGTGCTGGCTTGATGGGCGTCATGTATGTGCTGGATGAGCCATCAATTGGTCTGCATCAGCGTGATAACGACCGTCTGTTACAGACCTTGATCCGTCTGCGTGACCTAGGCAATACTGTCTTGGTGGTCGAGCATGATGAAGATGCGATTCGTGCCGCTGACCATATTATTGATATCGGTCCGGGTGCCGGTGTACATGGCGGGCATGTGATTGCCGAAGGGACTTATGATGAAATTCTGGCCAATCCTAACTCGCTGACCGGAAAATATTTATCCGGAAAATTAAAAATCGAAGTCCCGAAAAAACGGATTCAAGCGCCTAAGCCTGAAGAACAGATCAAGCTGATGGGGGCATCCGGGCATAACCTGAAAAAAGTCGATCTGACCATTCCTTTAGGTATTATGACCTGTGTTACCGGGGTGTCCGGTTCGGGTAAATCGACCTTGATCAACCGTACCTTGTTACCTTTGGCGGCGACCCAGCTCAATGGTGCCACCACTTTAACTTCGGAAAAGTTTGAATCGATTGATGGTTTGCAGTTCCTCGACAAAGTCGTGGATATTGACCAGAGTCCGATCGGCCGTACCCCACGTTCCAATCCGGCGACTTATACCGGTCTATTCACCCCGATTCGTGAGCTGTTTTCCCAAACTCAGGAAGCCAAGGCACGCGGTTATGCTGCCGGTCGTTTCTCGTTTAACGTGAAAGGTGGCCGCTGTGAAGCCTGTGAAGGTGACGGCATGATCAAGGTAGCGATGCACTTCCTACCGGATATGTATGTGCCATGTGATGCCTGTCATGGCAAACGCTATAATCGTGAAACGCTGGAAGTAAACTATAAGGGCAAGAATATTTCCGATGTCTTGCAGATGACCGTTGAAGATGCCATGCATTTCTTCGATGCGATTCCGGTGATTCACCGTCGTCTGGAAACATTACATCAGGTCGGTTTGGGCTATATACGTCTGGGTCAGTCTGCGACCACTCTTTCTGGTGGTGAAGCACAGCGTGTCAAACTGGCACGTGAACTGGCCAAACGCGATACTGGTCAAACCCTATATATTCTGGATGAACCGACCACGGGTCTACATTTCCATGATATTGCCAAACTGCTGGATATCCTGCATCAGCTCCGTGACAAGGGTAATACCATCGTGGTGATTGAGCATAATCTGGACGTAATTAAAACTGCCGACTGGGTGGTGGATTTAGGCCCTGAAGGTGGTTCGGGTGGTGGTATGATTGTTGCGGAAGGTACGCCTGAACAGGTCGTGAAAGTCAAAGCTTCACATACTGGTAAATTTTTGAAGCCGTTGTTGAAGTGATTTTTTTAAATCCTCCCCAACCCTCCTTTGAAAAAGGAGGGAGTCTTCTTCTTTATCTGATGCCATATAGGACTTAGGGCTAGGGGAGATTTTAGCCATCCAATAAGCATGCTAAAACGGTGATTCATTCACCGTTTTTTTATCTCTCACTAGGCTATTGAACGAATCGCTTTAGCCAATTGTGCCAGTTCTTGATCATCTGCTCTTTGCGCATCATGCGATGAAATATAGCCCTCATAGGCATCGAAATATTTGTCGATTGAAGAATTCACGGATTGCCAATTCTCATGTATGCCTTTGGTCTGATGCATCGGAAATAATTTGGCATGCACATGATCGACACCAAAACCTTCAAAAATCATCCCTGTTCTGCCCACATCCTCAAAATAATAATCCAGCTTTAAGGCCACTTGTTTGGTATATAGCATCAGATCTGTCAAAACCTGATCATCCAGTTCGAATGCGTAGCTCGAATAATGCTGTTTTGGGATGACGACAGTCGCGCCCAAAGTATTGGGAAAGATGGTCAGAAAAGCCATAAACTTGTCATTTTCATCAATCAAATGACAGGGTATTTCATCCTTAACGATTTGACAGAAAATGCAATTTTTACTCATTTTAAATATTCCTGAAATTTTATAATTTTTTATTTATTTG
This sequence comes from Acinetobacter sp. NPDC052428, assembly GCF_044547685.1. Lineage (GTDB taxonomy): Bacteria > Pseudomonadota > Gammaproteobacteria > Pseudomonadales > Moraxellaceae > Acinetobacter > Acinetobacter lwoffii_G. The sequence continues at coordinate 131,409 of NZ_JBIUAT010000005.1, read as the reverse complement.
AATAAATAGCGCTTATGCTGTCCTATAAAAGCCTTACTTTAAAATGTTTTTTTAATTTTAAGTCGTACGCTTATACTATTTAAACCTCTGCCACCGCATTGCGTCCTTTGGCCTTTGCTGCAAACAAAGCATCATCTGCATTTGACAATAAAGCCATCCAGGACACGGCACCAATGGCAACCCCAATACTGACCGAAATCTGAATCTCGTCTCCTGCTGCAGTCACAATATGACGCTCAGCCACTTCAGCCCGAATGTTATCGGCCACAATCAATGCCTGCTGCATCTGGATATTTTCAATCAGCACCAGAAATTCATCGCCCCCATAACGTACCAGCAAATCTGTAGCACGGACATTGGCCTTTAAACGCTCGGCCACCAGCTGAATCACCTGATCGCCAATAATATGCCCATATTGATCATTCACCTGTTTAAAATGATCAATATCAATAATCATCAAACAGGTTTGGCTCAATTGACCCGGCTGATTTTCCATAAAACGAATATATTCTTCTAGCGCGAAACGGTTGGATAATCCGGTCAAAGAATCGGAATGGGCAATATTCTTTAAACGGAACTCTAGCGCATCACGTTCTTGCAACATCTGTTGCAATTTCTGAATGGCAGCGAATAAAGAATCAGAATGATTCACTTCACGCAGCCGCATATCAATTTTCTGACGACCCAAGTTTTTAGACAAACTCAACAACATGCGGCGTGCCTGAATTAGCGGCAGAAAAACCTGTTTACGTGCAAAAATCATGGTTGAAATCGCGGTCAGCAATGAAATCAGCGATACCAACACGCTCCAGATCAAACGCTGCATATTGCTGTTCATCTCTTGAATAGCGGCATCTCTGCTATATTGCAGCAGGTAAGTTTGCAGGTCTACCACAGTCGCAAATTTATCTACGATCGCTTCAGTCAGCTCTGTTCCGCTCAAACGGTAGTCACGTTGCTCCAGACTGTCACTGATCAGCTCACTCACAATCGGTAAGCCTTGCTGAATAAACTCGGTTTCTACCCGCCGATGTAAACGGATGAATTCCTCAGTCTTATCTTTAACAGGTTGAATGGTATCAATCAAGGCCCACAAATAACGCACCTGATGTTGGGTCTGTAAAGAGCGGGTAATATTTTCAGTGGGAAGCGGAGCTTCAAAAGTCACATGCGCCATGATAGACGAGGCCACACGACCGGCCTGATCACGTAAATCAGATAAAAATAGAATCTGGCTAATATAGTTATTCAGAGGGGTCGATGAGCTATCTGAAGCCACTGCCACGTCACGCAAAAGTTCACGGCAACTTTCCCAGGCAGCAAACATGGCCAGAATTGCCTGATCAAGTTCTTGCGCACTGCGTTGCTGACGCGGCATCCGGGTATAGGCATCAACCTGTGCACGTCCTTTTTTCAGGCTGATTTCAAGCTGTGAAAGTTGCTGATTCAGGTTGTTAAAACCGACCTCCGTCAAGACATCAACCGTCTGGGAGAGCTGCCGATCAACCTGCTGTCGATAGCTGATTAACTCTTGCTGATGCTGGGAAAATTCCTGCACCGAACTGGACATGGCTTTATTGGCAGGCGCACGCTCACGCGAAATTTTATTCGCCAGATCAGCGACCTGCTGTAAGGCATTCAATTGTTGATAGGTTTGTCTGGATTTTAAATAACTTTGACTGCTACTCACAATTAAGGGAATACAGATGCAAAGTAAACATAAAATAATAATCGACATCGACCAGTACAAACGTTTACTGATCCACTCAGAGCGTAAGGTATTCATGCTGTTGTATTACGCCCCAATATGACAAACAAAGCTAAATAGATTGATTATTATACAAATAAAACAGGATGGTCTTAAAGCCTTTAGTCTCACTTCACTTATGTTTTTAATGAGTTTTTATCATCTATTATTTTTCAGATATTTAAGTTGGTTCATTTGCAACTTTAATGCAGAGTTTCGTGACCACAGCTCCCTATAAAGTCTTACAAAAACAAGGGAATTTAAGCAACTAAAAAAATATAAAAACTTGCTTTCTGCACTATTTACACCTGCAACAAATAGGTGCATAATGCACCGCATTAGGGCGAGTTAAATTATTCCTCAGCAGATATTTTAGTTTACCCGCAAATTTTGGCGAAAAAACCCCGATTTTCTATGAAAATTGGGGTTTTTTTTAGCTATTGAATTTTAGACCTACATTTTTACTTTTTAATATGCACTATTTTGGTGCTTAAAATTATTATAATATTTCTTCTTATCATCTTTTTTAATTAAAGGTTTTTCAGAAACGGAATGATCCGAAATAAAAAATGCTGGACAAAAAAAAGCCCAACCTTGGGGAAAGCTGGGCGATAAAACAAAAAATTGTGGAGAATCAGGCTAAATCACTATAAAAGTGTGAACTCTAACTTGATTTTCATATTATGTAAAATTCCCCTCAAAATGTAAAGCCGATTGCTCCAGTCAAGATTATAAAACATGCCCATTTAGCTCAAAAAACAGACACCTATTCTAAGATCCAAGCTGATGATGCTTTAAAATCAAGCAATCCAATCAAAGACCTGATGCGCCAGACATTTTGCACTTCTTGACACATTTATGAATTAACTCACCTATTATTAATTGTTTTAATAGATAAATATATTATAATTAATCGTATTAATTGATTAAAATAACAACATAATTTCTCCTTAATCTTTAGTCCCGATTCTATATTTAAAGTCTAGATTTTTGTTATACAAGAGTTTTTATATAAAATAGCTTCGGAGCCTAATACTTGAATTTTACACAAAATTAATACAATGATTTAGCTTAAAAAAATAGCGATTTCGAATTGGATTGACTTAATAAATTGTTACAATACAATACGTTTTATGTTGTACATCTTTTGTAACAAAATGGTAAATATCATGAAAAAACTAGGTTTAGCCACTGCTGTATTATTAGCGATGACCGGTGCTCAAGCATATCAATTCGAAGTTCAAGGTCAGTCAGAGTACATCGACAACACTGCAAATGACAAAGACTTCACTGGCGCTGTTCAAGGTACTTACTACTTCAAAGATGTAGACGCTTCTAAAGGTCCTTTAGCTGAAGCTGCTTTCCTGAACCAAGCTTCTAATGTTGCTCTAGCGTATAGCTATGGCGAAAACGGTCAAGAAGAAGCTGGACGTTCACGTACTGTAAATCATACTTACGGCGTAAAAGGTGAAGCTTACGTTCCAACTTCAGTTGTGCCTGTTTATGCAAGCGCTTCTTATAGCCATACCATTGCTGATAGCAAAACTGCTAACGCAACTGACGATCAAGGCGACCGTTATGCATTAGAACTTGGTGCTTTAGTTGCTCCTAACTTCTTAGTTGCTGTTGGTTATACCAGCGTTGCTGACCAAGCTTCTTTAGATGCATTCAATATTGTGTCTAACGGCGTTGCTAAAGCTGCTCTTGAATCTGCAACAATTGCTGATAAGACAGATGCGATCACTGCACGTACTAAATACGTTGGTGCAATCGACGGTACTAACATGTCAATTGGTTTTGAAAGCGGTTTAGTTTATGGTGAAGATACTGCCTACAACTTAGGTACAACTCTTTTCCTTAACCCACAGTTAAGCGTTGGTGCTTCTTATATGGAATCTAGCTTTGCTGGTTCTCCAGACAAAGCTTGGGGCGCGAACGTAAACTACTTCATTACTCCTGCTGTTGCAGTTGGCGCATCTTATGTAAATGCTAACTACGAAGCAAATCTTGCGCAAACTGCTCAAGTTCGTGATACTCAAACGATCGGCGTAAATGCCAAATTCCGTTTCTAATTTCTGATTAGATTCTGAATCAAAAAAGGACGCATATTGCGTCCTTTTTTATTGTTTTATGACTTCATTTACTCAGGCGTACGTACCAGACTCAAGAAGTGCAAATGACGTTCATATTGGTCAATGATGTCCTGCAATAGATCTTCTTGCGTCCATTCCATCACATCATAGCCCTGCCCGCCTTCTCTTAAAAAGACTTCTGCCTGATAGGAATCTACGCCCGCATTCTCCAGTTCAGACATAAAACTTGGACTTAAAGTCTGAGTGGCATTGACCTGATAGATAAAATTAATTTCATCCTGATGATCAACCCGGAGCTGTATACCGTCTTCTAGCGGGCTAATCACCACGTGTAATCGGCGCCGTTTCAATTCACTTTGAAAGCTGAGAAATGCCTTATTCACTGTATGGTGAATATACTGCTGCACCTCTTCCTGAGTATGCGGATAATGCATGATCAGGCCTAAGCGCTGTTGCCAGCTGCGCGGATTCTGGATCGCACGCGGGGTAATCCGTGCGGCTTGCAACGCATGCATTTTGGTGACATCCAGATGTAGGGCTTTGATTAATCCCCAACACATCAGCAGCATAATGAATGTAAATGGCAAAGCACTCATGATCGTGGCCGATTGCAAGGCCTCTAAGCCGCCCGCCAGCAAGAGGATGATGGCCAGTAAAGCCATGAGCACGGTCCAGAACAGACGCTGCCAGGTCGGTGAATTTTCACTTTTTGCTGTCAGATAATCAGTCACCAATGCTCCTGAATCGGCAGAAGTCACAAAGAACAGTATCACCAGTAAAGTCGCAATGATACTGGTCACTGAGCTGAAAGGCAGGTTCGCTAAAAATTCGAATAGAGCCACAGATGAATCACGCTGAACTGCTTCTAGCAAGCTAGTATTAGCTTCATGCATAATGCTATACAGCGCAGCATTGCCCATAAAGCCCATCCAGATCAGGGTAAATCCAGTCGGAATCAGCAATACACCCACGATAAATTCACGAATACTGCGGCCTTCCGAGACCCGGGCAATAAACATCCCGACAAATGGCGACCAGGAAATCCACCAGGCCCAGTACATGATGGTCCAGCCCCCAATCCAGCCACTTGGCTGATAGGCATACAGATTAAAAGTCATACTGAACAGATTTGAAACATACTGGCCGGCATTCTGAATAGTCGTCTGTAACAGATAAATACTCGGACCTGCCACAAAGACAAAAATCAGCAACAGCAGTGCAAGTACCAAATTTAGTTCAGATAAACGTTTAATTCCTTTGTCTAATCCAAAAAATACGGAAGTCGCCGCCATGGCACTGACCACAATAATCAAAATGACCTGAGTACTGGGTGCCTGTTCAACACCAAACAGGTAATTTAAGCCTGAATTAATCTGGGTCACCCCAAAACCCAGTGTGGTGGCCACACCAAATACCGTACCAATAGTGGCAAAGGTATCTACGCCATCTCCAATCGGACCATAGATCTTTTGACCAATCAGCGGATATAAGGCCGAACGAATTTTTAAAGGCAATTGATGCCGGTAAGCAAAATAAGCTAGCGATAGGCCAACCAGCGTATAAATGGCCCAGGCATGTAAGCCCCAGTGGAAAAAGGTGACCCGCATAGATTGTTGTGCAGCCAGTACAGTTTCCGGTTCACCGGCAGGTGGCGTAACATAATGCATCACCGGTTCGGCCACACCAAAGAACATCAGGCCAATCCCCATGCCTGCGGTGAATAACATCGCAAACCAGGAGGCACTGCTATATTTCGGTTGACTATGCTCGGGCCCCAGTTTGATTTTGCCCATATCCGACAGGGCAATATAAGCCAGAAGGATGATAAATATCGCCACCGACAATACATAGAACCAGCTAAAGGACGTGGTAATCCACTGGTTCAGTTGCTGGGTAAAAACTGAAAAAGCATCGGGTGCAAATACGACCAACGCTAAAAATATCGCAATAATGGCGACAGTACTGATAAAAACATTTGGATTGATATTGGCAAAACAGGATGGTTTTGTGGAAGGCATACATCCTCCATTTTTTAAAAATTGGATCGACAAACAGCGTCAAATAATTATTGGTAAGGTCAAAATGATCAGACAGATTCAGTCTATGGGAGCTAGATCTCCTGCTATTTTAGGATGTGACACAAAATAAAGCCGTTAAGTTACTGTAACAAATACAATAAAAGGATGAGTCTCATTGCCCAGGCGGGTTTTCTCTATTTTTCACGTTCTTTTTATGCGGTAGACGTGCGATATATTGCAAGGCAATTAAGCGGGATACAATCAGCGCCAGATACATCACCCCGACAAACATCTGGATAATGGCTAGCATCCGTGCGACCGGACTGACCGGCATGATATCAGACAGTCCTGTTGCAGATTGCACACTGAAACTGAGAAAAATCAGATCCAGCCAGGGTTGATAGGCTTGCAGATCGGGGTCTGAAAAGCTGTACGGCACCAGCAGCTGACAGATACTGTAGAGGAAGGCAAAGCCCCAGGCCAGCAAGGTAAATACCGCCCCAGCGGCAAACAGTTCATCCTTGGTCAGATAACGGTCATGGAACATATAACGCAAAAGGCCATAGGCTGCACTAAAATAAGCACCAGCTTCAAACAGGTGGGCGGTGACATGGATCCAGGTATAACGCAGTCCCATCACAATCAGGGAGGAAAAGAGAATTGCGCCGGCGACAAAGCTGAGTCCTAAAATGGTAAACATCGGAGTCTGGCGAATGACTCTGGCAATCACCAGCAAAACCAGAACACCCAGTACCCAGGTTCCCGCCCGATAAGACATGCTTCCATAACTCAATACCGACAAGAGCAAGATCAGCAATTGCAGGCACAACAGCCATGCCGAAGGCAAATGGGTAAAGCTGTTCCAGAACTGCTGCAGAGATTGCTTCATAATGCCCTTCTTGTTGCTATTCTTGTTACTATCTTCATGTAGGGAATACATTGTTATTGTTAACAGCTTTTAACATAGCATGCTCAAAGCCACTTGCAGATATACGATTTGTATGAAAATTACTGAAATAACACTGCACAAATCCAGCCAGCTCAATGCAATACGGCATTTATCCTAAAGAAAAAACTTGATGATATCTCCATAAAAAAGCCCCTGACGGGGCTTTTTTAGCGTAGCGCAGATCTTAGTGATCCGATGCGCCTGAGATACCAATACCGGTTTGTGAGCGTACAAACTGCGCATCAAAGGCTTTGCGTTCTGCCTGAGCCTGTGCCGAATTATCCGTCACAGAGAACAACCAGCAGCACAAGAATGACAATGGCATCGCGAAGATTGCAGGACCATTGAACGGGTTCACTGGCGTATCAGAAATACCCAAAGTATCGACCCATACTGCTTTAGACAGCACAATCAAGGTTACTGCGGTTACCAGACCTGCAACACCACCAATCACTGCACCACGTGTCGTCAAGCCTTTCCAGAACATAGACAATACCAGTACCGGGAAGTTGGCACATGCCGCAACAGAGAATGCCAGACCGACCATGAAGGCTACGTTTTGTTTCTCGAACAGAATCCCGAGAATCATCGCGAAGATCGCAAGACCTAAAGTCGCAATTTTAGACATACGTAGTTCAGATTCAGGCGTGGTTTGGCCTTTCTTCAACACGTTGGCATACAAGTCATGCGAAATTGCTGAAGCACCTGACAGGGTCAAACCAGCAACGACTGCAAGAATCGTGGCAAATGCAACTGCAGAAATGAAGCCCATGAACAGGTCACCGCCCACTGCATCAGACAGGTGCACCGCCGCCATGTTATTACCACCGACCAGCTCCAGCTTGCCAGTCACTGCCATTTTCGCAACGTCAAGGAATTGCGGGTTGTTCGATACATACAGAATCGCACCGAAACCAATGATGAAGGTGAGCAGGTAGAAATAACCAATAAAGCCTGTAGCAACCACGACTGATTTACGCGCTTCTTTGGCATCTTTTACCGTGAAGAAACGCATCAGGATATGTGGCAGACCTGCGGTACCAAACATCAATGCCAGACCTAAAGAAATCGCATCAATCGGATTAGATGCCAGACTACCCGGACCCATGATTTTGGTCGCATCTGTCAGGCTCAAGTCATGTACTTTTGAGTAGACACCAATCGCCTGTTCAAACATGTTGGTAAAGCTGAAGCCCACACCTTTCATAACCATGAATGCCATAAAGGTTGCACCAGACAGCAACATCACCGCCTTGATGATCTGTACCCAAGTGGTTGCCAACATACCGCCGAACATCACGTAGGCCATCATCAACAAGCCAACGATCACGACTGCAATGTTATAGTTCAGACCGAATAGAAGTTTGATCAGCTGACCTGCACCCACCATCTGTGCAATCAGATAGAACGCGACCACAACCAGTGAACTTAAAGCAGCCAAGGTACGTACCGGTTTTTCCTGCAAGCGGAAAGACACTACGTCTGACAGGTTGTATTTACCCAGGTTACGCAGACGTTCTGCCACCAGGAACAATACAATCGGCCAGCCCACCATGAAACCCAGTGAATACAGCAAGCCATCAAAACCGGACAGGAATACCATCGCGGAAATACCCAGGAACGATGCAGCTGACATATAGTCACCGGCAATCGCCAGGCCATTCTGGAAACCGGAAATACCGCCACCGGCAGTATAGAAGTCTTTGGTATTGGTGGTTTGTTTTGCTGCCCATTTGGTAATAAACAGCGTAGCACCTACGAAAATCACAAACATGATAATCGCGTGCCAGTTGGTCGCCTGCTGTTCTGCTGCACCCAGATCAGGACCAGCGAATGCAACGCCTGAAGCCACTATCGTGGTCGCCAGGGCAATAAGAGAATTCCATTTCATCTTAGTGGTGTCCTTTTTCATGCGCAATCGCTTCGACTTCACGGATTGCTTCTTCAGTCAATTGATCAAGTTTGTTATTGGCAATGTAGGAATACACACCACACAAGATAAACGACAGGACAATGATACCCAGACCGAGTGGAATACCCCACGTAGTCACACCACCTGAAATTGAAGACAATAGAAATTCTTTGTTGTAACCAACCAGCAACATGAAACCCACATAGACAAATAGCATAATGCCGGTCAACGTCCAGCTGAGCATACTTTTCTTGTGGACCATTTCCTTGAATTTTGGATTTTGTAGAATACGATCTACTTGTACCTCATCCATAATTACTACTCCTGTAGCCCAACCTTGGGCTGCCTATTTTTTAATTCGAATTATCACTGGTGCAAGTTAACAATAATCGTAGGTGCTTGTAATTTAGACTTTGGTCGTTAAAAAATGATCAATTTAAACTGTAGCGTTCACGATGCGTTATCATAGCGGCATGCTCAGTACACATCAGGCTATATGAACAGTTGGCTCATCATAGGGGTACTCGCCCTCTATATCGCATTACTCTTTATCTGCGCTTTCTACGGGGAAAAACATGCCAGCCGGCTGAGTACCCGTGGGCGCATGCTATTGTTTAGTTTAACTTTAGGAGTGTACTGCTCCTCCTGGACCTTTTATGGCGCCACGGGTGCTGCGGTACGTGAAGGGATTATTTTCCTGCCGATCTATCTGGGTCCCCTGCTCTTCGTTGCCGTCGGCTATGACATCTGGCGCCGTCTGGGACGGGTGCGGCAGCATCATGCCATTTCTTCGATCGCTGACTTTGTCGCAGCACGCTATGGTAAAAGTGGTCCCCTCGCCTCGCTGGTAACCATTCTGGCGGTAGTGGCGATTGTGCCCTATCTGGCCTTGCAGTTACGTGCGATTGCCTTAAGTGCCGCCGTCATTCTAGAACCTTCCGCAGGTGTAACCGGCACGACCAATGGCGTGCTGTTTCTAACTGGGGTTCTGGCAATACTGGCGATGATGTTTGGTACCCGGCAGATTGCCAATACTGAACAGCATGGCGGGCTGATGCTGGCCGTAGCATTTGAGTCTTTTGTTAAACTTTTTGCCCTGTTGGCAGTCGCCTGTTTCTTTATGTTTGAAGCACCAGAAAATCTGGCACAGATCAGTAGCGATATCAGTACCACTTTTCATGATGTGCAACTGTTTGGCGTACCACAAAGTTTCTGGATTCAGACCCTACTGGCGGCACTGGCCATTATCTGCCTGCCGCGCCAGTTCCATGTGGCGGTGGTTGAGCTACGTGATGAAAAACATATTCGTGGTGCGCGACGCTGGTTCGCGGTCTATTTGATTCTGACTACCTTGGCGATTATTCCCATTGCCAGCTGGGCACTACATGCTGCACCGCAATACCTGGCCATTCCGGATGTGGCGGTCCTGTCCTTACCACTTAGCTATAATCAGGACTGGTTGACCTTATTGGCATTTCTGGGTGGTTTCTCTGCCTCTACCGGGATGCTGCTGGTGTCTTCCGTGGCACTGTCAATCATGCTCAGCAATGACCTGATCATGCCGGCGTTGTGGCGTTTAAAGCTGATTTCCCGGCATGACAAACGCTTGCCGCTGGTGCTGAAATTTACCCGCCGGGTCTGTATTCTGGGCGTGATGTTGATGGGCTTCCTGTTCTTCAATTTCTTTAATGATATTGACCAGTTGTCGGTTTTTGGTCTGTTGGCATTTAGTGCGGTGGCACAATTCGCCCCTGCCCTGATCGGTGGCCTGTACTGGCGTGGCGGTAGTAAACAGGGTGTCTATGCTGGACTCCTGACCGGTTTTGCCTTGTGGGCTTATACCCTGCTGTTTCCAACCATTTTGCGAAGCCTGCCAGAAGCCTATAGCAGCTTTAGCCAAAGCTTGCTGAATCAAGGGCCTTTTGGCTGGAACTGGTTAAGACCGGAAGCCCTGATCGGTTTTGAGTCTTTTGATCCACTGACGCATGGCGTAGTTTGGGCACTGGGCTTAAATACCCTGCTGTATATCTGGATTTCCCGTATTTTCCGTCCGAGTATTGCCGAACAGATTCAAGCCGAAAGTTTCTTCTATTATGAAACCAAGCCACTACCCTCGCAGAGTCCTTCTACCGAGGTCAGCTATTCGCATCAGGATGTTGCCCGTTTAAAAGTCGGCGATCTGATTACCCTGGCCAAACGCATTACCGGCGAAGGCCCAACCACACGCGCTTTCCAGCAATTCTGTACCCAAAACAGCGTTGAGCTGAATGAAAACAGCAGTGCCAATGGCATGTGGTGGCGTTTCACTGAACAGTATCTGGCGGGGACTATCGGGGCAGCTTCAGCACGTACCCTGCTTACTACCGCCATGGTCAATAATGGCCTGGCCTTGGGTCAGGTCGCCAATATTCTCGATCAGGCCTCGCAATGGCAACGCTTCAATCAGAATCTGATCATGACCATGATTGATCACATGACCCAAGGGGTCAGCGTAGTCGATGAAAACATGTGTCTGGTCGCATGGAACAATCAGTATCTGAAACTGTTCGATTATCCGACCGATATTGTCTATGTCGGTTGTCCAATCGCAGACCTGATCCGTTATAACGCTGAACGTGGTGAATGTGGCCCGGGCTCGGTTGAAGAACATGTACGGAAACGGATTCACTGGATGCAGGTCGGCAGTGCCCATGAATTTGAACGGATTCGTAAAGATGGCCGTGTCATTCAGATGCGCGGCAATCCGATCGAAGGCGGCGGGTTCGTTACCACTTTCGCCGATATTACTGCTTTCCGTGAAAATGAAGCCGTGCTTGAAGCCCGCGTTCAGGACCGTACCCAGCAGCTGGCCGATGCATTGTCCGAGCAGCAACTGGCGCGTGAACAGGCCGATAAGGCCAATATGTCAAAAAGCCGCTTCATTGCAGCCGCCAGTCATGACCTGTTGCAGCCAATGCATGCCGCGCGCCTGTTCAGTACCGCACTCGAACAAAGCGTGCAGAATGATGAAGACCGCAAGACCTTACAACAACTGGATCGTGCTTTGCATGGTGCAGAAAGCATGTTGTCTGCCCTGCTGGATATTGCCCGACTGGAAGGCGGGACCATTCAGCCGAAACGTCAGGCTTATCCGCTGCATGACCTGCTCAGCGATCTGGAACTCCAGTTCAAATCCATCGCTGCACAGCGTGGTATCAAGTTCAGTGTGCATGATGCACAGTTCTGGATTGATACCGATCCGCAATGGATTCGCCGGATTATCCAGAACTTTGTCAGCAATGCCCTGCGTTATACCGCCAAAGGTAAAGTGGTGGTGGGTGTGTTACGTTCGAGTAGCAGACCGAATCATATCCGCATTGGTGTCTGGGATACCGGACCCGGCATTGCCGAAGAACAGCGCATCAAGCTGTTTCAGGAATTTGAACGTTGCGGTCACACCTCACCTTGGGGTGAACAGGGTCTGGGTCTAGGTTTGGCGATCGTACAACGCATGACCAGCATGCTGGACTATCCGGTGCATGTATCTTCTGCGCTGGGCAAAGGCTCCTGCTTTATGATTGAAGTGCCTGTGATTGAGGCACCTAAAGTTGTTGCAGCACCGGTTCAGGCCGTACCTTTAAAGAGCAAAGCCTTTAAGATTCTGTGTCTGGATAATGATGAAACCATTCTGGAAGGCATGTCGACCTTATTGACCAAATGGGGTTATCAGGTGTTTAAAGCCACTGAACCTGAACAAGCAGCCATGCTGATTCAGCAGGAAAATATTCAGGTCTGGCTGGTGGATCAACATCTGAATCAGGACAAGATCGGTCTGGATTTCATTCTGGAACATCGTTCGAAGGATATTCCGGTCGCGTTGATTACCGCCGATTCCGATCCGGAATTGCCGCAACGTCTAAAAGAGCTAAACATTGTTCTGCTGAAAAAACCGCTGAAACCGGCCTCATTACGTTCATGGTTATCTGGACTGAAAATTTCCGACTCCTAAGTAGATAACGATCTGATCAATGCCCATTTCACACCCTGAAATGGGCATTTTTTATACTCAACTGCCACATAAACTTACCTAGCTTGCATAAAATTTATTCTAATGTGCTAAAAGCAGCAAATATGCCGAAAATACAGCTGAATAAATTGACCAAAATGCTCATTTTTTAATTCACTATGGCAAAAACTGACGAATGTATTAATGTACATGTGTACACTTAGTTACAATTAATTATCTTATTGTTTTTAATAAAAATTAAAGAGTAATTTTCCACTACTATAACTTTAGTCGTATTTTTTATCCCCTGCACTTGGCTCTAAAAATAGGGGAATAAGAAACGATCAGTTTCCATCTTATGCAGCCTTAATTTTTTTGGTCGCTGATCTATTTCTGCATATCGGAGTTCTTCACATGAACATAGATCAAAACCATGGCCTGAATCAGACCCAGCAGTTTCACCGTCAATATGGCGCCAATGCCTTATTGCCAAGCATTGACTGGGCACAGATCTTTAAATACAGCAAGCTGAATGATGCCCAGTATCAGGCACTGGAAACGCTGTATCAGAGTGCAGTACCCCTGGCACTGCAAGTCTTTGACGAATTACATTTTGATGTCTTTGAACCTTATGCCTACAAGCCGCAAGGTCTGGGACTATTTGAAAAGATTGCTGAACAGGAAGACAAGCTGATTCAGTCTTTAGAAGCTGAAACAGAGGACCTTCCAGCAAAGACCCGTCATCAGATCTGGAGCATGTTGCTGCGTGGTGGCGCGGTACTGGTCTTTAAGGCCTGGCTGGGTAAAGTCAAAAATGAAGAAGATTGTCTGGACACCAGCCAGTTTGATGAGCTGTCTGATCTGTTATTTATCAAAACCTGCCCACATGAACTGGCACAACGTTTACATGTCGATCCGAATACGCGCGACGAACATGTCTTCCTGATGTATGATAATGAAGTTTATCTGGATCGTTTTAACAGTCTGGAAACTGCAGCACTATTTGTCGATCTCGGTGTTTATGATGCGACTTTCCTGAGTCTGCGTGATGATCGCGTGGCGGAATATCTGAAATCGAAAGGTTATGTCACCGAAGAGCAGATTGACGAATTGCAATGTGCCTTAAATCCATTGTTTTGTGATGATTTCACCCGCAAGCAGGATTATATCGCCTAGCTGATTCAGGCCTTTGCACTCAATTTTGCAGATTTTGCCCATAAAAAAAGACCTCCAAGGAGGTCTTTTTCAATTCGTATATGCAGAATTTACATTTTGCGGTCTTCAATATTCAGTGCATTAATGGCCAATACCGCTTGTGTGCGGTTTTGTACGCCAAGCTTACGGAAGATTGCAGTCACATGCGCTTTAATCGTCGCTTCTGATACATCCAGTTCATAAGCAATCTGCTTGTTTAATAAACCTTCAGCCACCATCATCAATACCCGGAACTGTTGCGGCGTCAAAGACTGGATCCGTTCTGCCAAAGCCGTTTCATCGGCAGCACGCGGATCAAAATTCATATTGGCTGGCAGATTTGGCGGTAACCAGATTTCACCTTCCAGCACTTCACGAATCGCTTCACCGATATGGCTTGGGTGAGCAGATTTAGGAATATAGCCCATCGCACCATGCGCGATCGCACGCTGGATGATGCTGACTTCTTCATGTGCAGACACAACAATAATCGGTAAAGACGGATACTGTGCGCGGACATGCACCAGGGCAGAAAAGCCGGAAGCGCCCGGCAGGTTTAAATCCAGCAGCACAAGATCAGGCTCAGGGCCATTTTCTAGACGTTCATAAAATTCATTGACTGCCGCAGTTTCATGAATCTGGGCTTGTGGCAGGCTATAACGTACAGCTTGAATCAAGGCATGACGAAATAGTGGATGATCATCAACGATTAAAATATTCATAGGCAACGTGAGAGATCTTGGCACGGTAGTCCCTATTCTAACCACACAACCCGGTTAAGGATATGCAAGACACTACAATTTTTAAAATAATATGCAGTTTTTCTTCAAAATTGCCCATTTTTGCACTATTGCAATAATTGTTTAATTCTCATCACTTTTTTATATATCACTTATTCCTCACTGAAAAAGCTTATCTTTATTCAATATAAATATAAATATCATTCACTTACCCACAAAACCTTCCTTAAAAATCAGGCCTTTGTCGTATATCGCAAAATCAGATAACTTTTCAGCTTTTCGTTATTTTACAGCCCTTCGCTGAATCGGGATTAATAGGGTCATTCCGAGATTAACCCTATTTTCAGGTTCTAAATATGTCTAATTTTAATGTGCAAAAACCCTTAAATATTGTGGCCGTATCTGGCGGTTTAAATCATCCTTCAAAAACCGAAGCTTTGGTTCAGGCGATTCTGGATGAGCTTGGAGAAGCGACATCTATTAATGTGCATTTCATTAAATTTAGCGAAATTGGTTCGCTCTTGGGCGGCGCGATTTATCGCAATCAGTTGCCGCAACGCGTTCAGAATGATCTGGCAGCAGTAGAAGCCGCAGATGCGCTGATTGTGGGCACTCCTGTGTACCGCGCTTCATTTACCGGCCTGTTCAAGCATTTCTTTGACTTTGTTGAGCAAACGGCGCTGGTCGATGTTCCGGTATTACTGGCAGCTTCTGGTGGCAGTGACCGTCATGCGCTAGTGCTTGAACATCAACTGCGTCCTTTATTCAGCTTCTTTCAGGCACAGACTTTACCGATTGGGGTCTATGCCACCGACCGCGATTTCACCCCTGAATATACCATTCACAGTGAATTGCTCCGCGACCGGATTACCCTGGCTGTGGCGCGTGCATTGCCGATTCTTGAATGGGCACCAGCCAAGGGACAACGTGCTGAAGTCATCAAAGAAAAAACCATTCAAGCGAGTCAAAATCTGGGCATTAACAAGCAGATCGAACAGGAAGAAGTGCTGCCTTCAGCAGCCGTGCCGAGCCTGGATGCCGCAGAATCGCGCTTGCACAGCAAGAAAGCACCAAAGACTCAAGTGGCTTGAACACAGCATTGCAGAGGGCGATGAATATGTCGAATGATAAAAATATCGTATTTGCCTATTGGGTGCCGAATGTCAGTGGTGGCCTGGTGGTTAGTAATATCGAGCAGCGCACCGACTGGAGCTATGACTATAACGTGCGTCTGGCACAAACCGCTGAACAGGCAGGCTTTGATTATGCCCTGACCCAGATCCGTTTTACTGCCGGCTATAACGCAGAAAACCAGCATGAATCGGTCAGCTTCAGTCATGGCATTCTGGCCAAAACTGAACGCCTGAAAGTCATTGCCGCGATTCTGCCGGGTCCATGGAAGCCGGCACTGGCTGCAAAACAACTGGCGACGATTGACCATCTGAGCAATGGCCGGATCGCGATCAATGTGGTCAGTGGCTGGTTCCGCGGTGAGTTTGATGCCATTGGTGAAGAATGGCCGGAACATGACGAGCGTTATGCCCGTTCGGAAGAGTTTATCCGTAGCCTGAAAGGGGTCTGGAGCCAGAATAACTTTAATTTTGAAGGTAAATATTATCAATTCAAAGACTATACCCTGAGTCCAAAACCGCTACAAAAACCGCATATTGAAATCTTTCAGGGCGGCAGTTCCCGGGCAGCACGTGATATGGCTTCTCGCGTATCTGACTGGTACTTCACCAATGGCAATACCCCGGAAGAGCTGAAAAAACAGATCGATGATATTCGTGAAAAAGCCAAGGCAAATCATCACTCGGTGAAAATCGGCGTAAATGCCTTTGTGATTGCACGGGATAGCGAAGAAGAAGCTCAGGCTGTATTGCAGGAAATTATTAGCAAGGCCAATGTGCAGGCAGTGAAATCTTTTGGTGAAGCGACCCGTGAAGCCGGCGCAGCAAGTCAGGAAGGTGAAGGCAACTGGGCCAAATCCACCTTTGAAGATCTGGTGCAATACAATGACGGGTTCCGCACCAATCTGATCGGGACACCGCAGCAGATTGCTGAACGGATTATCGAGCTGAAAAAAGTTGGCGTTGATCTGATTCTGTCAGGCTTCCTGCACTTTATTGAAGAGGTTGAATATTTTGGCCAGAAGGTGCTGCCTTTGGTCCGTGAGCTTGAAGCACAACAGGCAACACCTGTGCAGCAAGAAGAAGCTGAGCCCGTATAATCATTCCAATAAATCTCAGCAGATTCATTCCCTTCCTCAAGGCTCGGCTTGGGGGATTTTTTTATGTGATAAAATTGTTGTCTGGCTAGGTTTAAGACCATCAATTCCTTAAAATTCTGCACTAACGACTTTCCAAGAATTTTAACAATGCAACTGATCTGGTTTCGTCAAGACCTCCGCATTCATGATCATGCCGCGCTCTGGCATGCCACGCAGCAAGGACCCTGTTTTGCTCTCGTGGTTCTCTCTCCCGAACAATGGAAACTGCATCAGGATGCCCGGATTAAAATCGATTTTTATCTGCGCCGCCTCAGCATCTTAAAGCAGCAGTTAACGCAGCTGAATATTCCATTAATCATTTTAAATATTCCCTTATGGCAAGACCTGCCTGCCGAAATGCGAAGCCTGTGCCAAAAACTGCAGATTGATACGCTACATGCCAATATTGAAGTGGGCGTGAATGAACTGCAACGTGATGCACAGGTACAGCAGATGCTGGAACAGCAGCAGATCCGGGTCGAGCTGTATCATGATCGCAGCCTGTTTCCACTAACCAGTATCCGCAATCAGTCCAATCAACCCTATCAGGTCTATAGCGCATTCAAGAAAAAATGCTATGAGCGACTGATTCAGAATATACCGGGCTGCTATCCTGCCATTCAGCCTCAAGATCCGTTTGAATTACCAGACCAGCTGACCAGCTTTAATCTGCAAAAATTTGCGGCTGATTATAAGGTTGATCATGCTGCCCAGCTCTGGCCTGCAGAAGATCAAGCTGCCTTTGAGCTGCTCGATGATTTTATCGAGGATAAAATAGCTCACTATAAAACCGAGCGAGAGCTACCTGCAGTCGATGGTACCAGCCGCCTGTCACCGTATCTGAATATCGGTATTCTCTCGATCCGTCAATGTATGCAGACCCTGTTTAAGGACAGTTATTTCCAGATTGATGATATCGGTCAGCAGACCTGGCTGGATGAACTGCTCTGGCGCGAGTTTTATCTGCATACCCTGTTTGATTTTCCCCGTGTATCTAGGCATCGGCCTTTTAAGGAAAATACCGATAACATCCAGTGGCGCAATGCACCGGATAATTTGGCTGCCTGGCAACAAGGACAAACCGGGATTCCAATTGTCGATGCCGGCATGCGGCAAATGCGGGCCACTGGCTGGATGCATAACCGGGTGCGCATGATTACTGCGATGTTTCTATGTAAAAACCTGCTGATTGACTGGCGTCTGGGAGAAAGCTGGTTCATGCAGCATCTGATTGATGGCGATTTGGCAGCGAACAATGGCGGTTGGCAATGGTGTGCCTCGACCGGCATGGATGCCGTACCTTATTTCCGGATTTTTAACCCGGTCAGCCAGTCACAGAAGTTTGACCCGAATGGGGATTACATCCGTCAATGGGTGCCAGAACTGACACATCTGAATGCTAAATCTATTCATGAACCCTATGCTAAAAATCCGGATCTTGCACTGGATTATCCAAAACCGATTGTGGATTTAAAAGCCTCTCGTGTAAGAGCGATTGAAGCGTTTAAGCAAATTTAAAACCAAACTTTTTCATCCCGAATAAAACAGCCTCCGATAAAGAGGCTGTTTTATTTTTAGATCAGGAATAAAAACTCGGATCAGGCACTTTTCCAGTCAGCACCCATTCCCCCACTTCCTGATATTTATAATCGATCGGGTCATGCAAGGTCTGGGTGCGGACATTGCGCCAGAAACGGTCAAGATTGAGCTTGGCCGTGGTGGCCCGCGCACCCATCACCTGGAAAATATTCTGGGTAATATAGAGAGAGGTATTGGTTGCGGCAATTTTGGCTGTGGCAATGGCAACTGAGACTTCACCGCGCTGCTCAGCTGTTAAATCATTCCCAAGCTCCCAGGCTGCCTGTAAAGTCTGAACCGCTTTATCTGCCAGTAAGCGTACACTTTCCAGTTGTACATAAAACTCGGCAAAATGCTTCTGGGTAAAAGGATCATTCACTGCATCGTCTGCCAGTGATTTGGACCAGGCTTTTTGGGTCTGTACGCCCTGTCTGGCGATTTCAAATGCTCCTTCTGCCACGCCCAAAAACAGATGCACGAAAATCAGCTGGGCAATCAAAGGCCGTAGACTGGAATACGGCGTACTCAGTGGACCTGGATTTAACAGCAATTCATCTTCATGAATGTTGACCTGCTCAAAATGGCTGGTACCACTGTCGGTCTGGCGTTGGCCCATATTGTTCCAGTCACCCAGAAAACTCACACCCTCTCGCTGGGTCGGAATCACACCTATCAGCAATTTTCCGGCTTCGTTATAGCCCGAACACAACAACATATCTGAATCGATCGAACCCGAGCAGAAGCTTTTATCACCATGGAAAATATATTCGTTTTCTGAAACTTTTATGGCTGTGGTACGACGATCCAGTGGATTTAGAGTATTACCCCAAAACAGATTATTTTGGGCAGTCTGTTCAAACCACGCACCATATTGTTCAGGTTGAGAAAATAATTGAACGGTCGCAATCAGCAAATGGTGAAAGCCGTAGACATGGGCCAATGAACTGTCGACTTGGGCAATGGTCTGAATGGTGCTAAAAATGGTCGGCCAATCTGCTTCCTGACCGCCATACTGCTTCGGAATAGACAGGCCAAGCAAGCCACTCTGGCGAATCAGGTCACGCTCAGCTTTGGGATTCCCCCCCTGTTTATCCCGTTCTGCTGCAGTCTGGGCGAAAGTTTCAGCCAGTTCCCGGGCAATCTCTAAGGGCAACTGATCGAGATATGATTGTCGTATATTCATTGTTTTTGGACCTATATTCAGCATGGCTTGAGCTTAGCAGATTGCAGCCTGTCACTATATCCGAAAGCATGCAGAGCTTATTCCCGATATAAAAATACCGGCGGGATGCCGGTATTGGAAAAGCTTAAATTTAAGCGTTATTACGCTGTACCTCTGCGATCAAATGATCCACCACCTGCGGTTCAGCCAGGGTTGAAGTATCTCCGAGACTATCCAGCTCATCGGCTGCAATTTTTCGCAGGATCCGCCGCATGATTTTGCCGGAGCGGGTTTTTGGCAAGGCCGGTGCCCAGTGCAAGGCGTCTGGTGTAGCCACTGGACCAAGAATCTTGCGTACCCAGCTGACCAGTTCTCCACGTAATTGATCTGAACTGGCAACATCAGCCTGCAAAGTCACAAAGGCACAAATGCCCTGACCTTTAATGTCATGCGGCATACCCACTACAGCGGCCTCAGCCACCGATTCATGCGCCACCAGTGCACTTTCAATTTCTGCCGTACCTAGACGATGTCCGGACACATTCAGGACATCATCGACACGACCGGTAATCCAGTAATAACCATCTTTATCGCGACGCGCCCCATCTCCGGTAAAATAAGTACCGGGATAGGTAGAGAAATAAGCTTCAATAAAACGCTCCGGGTCTCCCCAAATGGTACGCATCTGACCCGGCCAGGAATCCTTAATCACCAGATTTCCCTCAGCTTCACCCTCCAGTTCCTTGCCATCAGCATCGACAATAGCCGGTTGTACCCCGAAGAAAGGCCGTGTCGCAGAACCCGGTTTTAAATCAGTCGCACCCGGCAATGGTGTAATCATGAAACCGCCTGTTTCGGTTTGCCACCAGGTATCGATGACGGGACAGCGGCTTTCACCGACCACGGTGTAGTACCAGTTCCAGGCTTCCGGATTAATTGGCTCACCGACTGAACCTAAAATTCTCAGGCTACTGCGATCACTTTCCCGCACAAAAGCATCGCCCTCACGCATCATGGCGCGGATCGCGGTCGGTGCAGTGTAGAGAATGGTGACGTTATGCTTATCGACAATATGTCCGGTACGCGCCCAGCTTGGATATTGCGGTACACCTTCAAACATCACAGTGGTGGTCCCATTCGAAAGTGGCCCATACAGCACATAGGAATGTCCAGTGATCCAGCCGACATCTGCGGTACACCAGAACACATCATCCTGCTTGATATCAAACGCTTCACGGAAGGTGCAATTCACATAAGTCAGATAACCGCCAGTGGTATGCATCACGCCCTTGGGCTTGCCGGTGGAACCTGAGGTATACAGGATAAACAGCGGATCTTCGGCATTCATCGGTTCCGGTGGGCAGATGTCATTCACTGACATAATTTCCGTGTGATACCACAGATCACGCCCTTCCTGCATTTCAATCGGGTTACCGGTGCGGTGTACCACCATTACATTTTGAATCGAGTCTGTACCTGCCAGTTTTAGTGCCTCATCGACATTGGCTTTCAGCGGAATGGCCTTACCGCCGCGCATGCCGGAATCGGCTGTAATCACCATTTTCGCCTGACAGTCTTCAATCCGGCTGGCCAAAGAATCTGGCGAGAAACCACCAAATACCACGCAATGCACCGCCCCGATCCGGGCACAGGCCAACATAGCAATCGCAGCTTCAGAAACCATCGGCATATACAGCATGACCCGGTCGCCTTTCTGGATGCCATTTTTCTTCAGCACATTGGCAAAACGGCAGGTTTCATCATGCAGCTCGGCAAAGGAAATAATCTTGTGCCGCGAAGGATGATCCCCTTCCCAGATGATGGCCGGTTTATAAGGATGTTCTTTCAGGTGCCGATCCAGACAATTGGCACTGACATTGAGCTGACCATCGGCAAACCATTCGATTTTAAAATCGTCTTTGTTAAAGCTGGTATTTTTGACTTGGGTGAAGGGCTTGATCCAGTCCAGACGTTGCGCCTGTTCTGCCCAAAATTTATCTGGCTGTTCTATAGAATATTGATAACGTTCAAAGTACTGGTCTTCGAGCGTACGTGCTGTTTTTTTAAATTCTTCGGGTACTGGATAGATCTCTTGCATAGGTCACTTCCTTGATTTTGTTCTATCTCATCACGAGAGGTTAATGCTGCGTTGTTGATTGTTTTTTATGCATAATGGCAGTATGGCCTGCTTATTTCAAATCCGGCAATCATGCTTTCGTCGTAGATTATTTATACAAATTCAATCAAAATAAACCACAACTTACAGTACAGAATCTTCTGCGCAAATGTGTATGATCTGTAGCACAGCCCTTAAAAATAAAATTGACCGCTTGTGGTTATTTCATCTGATTTAGCAGGATACGCTTTATGAAATCGCCTGAATCTCCCTACTTTAGCCCGCCTGCGCTGCCTGCATCGGATCATCCCCTGTCGATGAAAGGCCGCTTCGGACGCTTGAGCTTTATTGCCTGGTCGGCATTTCTGTATTTCATCTTTTTATTTGGTAGTATTGCACTGGGTCTCAGCATTGATATAGTGAATATTTCTACCCACTCCATGGATCCCAACTGGCTGATTTCATTGCAAGGCTTGGCCAGTATCGGTGTACTGGTCATGGTTCTGGTCTATGTGTATTTCGCTTTAGTGGTGACTGTTCGCCGTTTGCATGATATGAACCGCAGTGGCTGGTGGGCGCTATTATTTTTACTGCCGCTAGTCAACATTTTTGTATGGCTTTATATCGTTTTTGGTTCGGGCGATCGAGGCACTAATCAGTATGGTCCGGCACGGATGACCTTGCTCTGGGAAAAAATTCTGGCCTGGCTGATGATTATCCTGACCCTGCTTAGCTTGTTGGGATCTATCGCTTTATTCAGTTATATGAGCGGTGAAGAACAAACACCTACCCCTACTGAAATGATGCAAAAAACCACCAAATACTTTTAACAACAGCGCCGTTATTTTTAAAATTATCCACTGGTGACTTCAAGCCCTTATTAATTTTTTGCTGAACATCAGGCAAAATAGGCAAAATTTGAATTGTGGAATTTTTGTGGCAGAGCAAAACAATACCTTAAGCCAGGTAACTGAGGGCACCACGGAGTTGTTACATCAGGCAACTGAAAAAACGACCAAGACCGTGATTGAACATACCGCCAAGTATAATGATGCCTACAGCACCATTGACAAAATCATGGAGGGCTTCTGGGAGCGTGTGCCTTATTTCTGTATCGCACTGATCGTGATTACAATTTTCTGGTTACTCTCCAAAGTCTTCAAGTTTTTCGTACGTAAAACTTTGGAAAACCGTTCTTATACCCGCCAGAATCTGGTATTGGTCCTCAACCGTGTCGGCAGTACCTTTATTATTTTCTTTGGTATTCTGATTGGACTGGTGATTGCGGTTCCTGGCTTTACCCCGGGTCAGCTGATGAGTGCCCTCGGAATTGGTTCGGTCGCGATCGGTTTTGCCTTCAAGGATATTTTCCAGAACCTGCTCTCTGGCGTGTTGATTCTGCTCAGTGAACCGTTCAAGATTGGCGATGACATTATCGTGAATGGCATGGAAGGTACGGTTGAAGATATCCAGATTCGTGCAACCTTTTTACGCTCACCGGATGGCCGCCGTATCGTCATTCCAAACGCGACCGTCTACACCAGTGCGGTTACGGTGAATACCGCCTATACCCGTCGCCGCTGCGAATTCGTCGTGGGTATCGGCTATGAAGATGACATCCAGAAAGCCAAGGACCTGATCACCGCTATTTTAGATAAAGATCCGACCATCCTCAGCCAACCGGGCTTTAGTGTCAATGTGACGGCGCTGGCTGACTTTTCCATTACCCTGAAAGCCTTCTGGTGGGTCGATACCACTGAAACCGGCACCGGAACTTCAATCAGTGCGGTGCAGGAACGTGTGATTCAGGCTTTTGCCGAGCATAATATTTCGATTCCGTATCCGGTACAGGAAGTCAAAGTCTATCGTGGTGAGGGCAATGAAGAGGCTTCAGCCCGTGCTAAACAGTCGACCTAAAACATAAGGAATCACGGTTTCTGTACGGATAATACGGTTGCCCAGGCTCACAGCCTGGCAGCCGTTTTTTATGAGTAAATCAACTTCATATGGAATAAATCCACCCTCCGGACCAATAATAATCGTACAGGGATGCTCAATCGCAAATGGCATCGCTTGCTCTGCATAAGGATGTGCCACATAAGCCGGACCATCCGTACTAATCAAACCCGGCAAGATATCTTCAACAAAGGGTTTAAAGCGTTTATATAGCTCGATTTTCGGAGCAACCGTATCCCCTGCCTGTTCTAGCCCCAATTCGATATAATGATTTAACTGCTGTAAAAATGGGGTTTGCCAATAGCTTTTATCGACGCGGTAGCTATGCAGTAAAATGATTTTTTCAACGCCCAAAGTGACACTATCCATGATCAGACGGCGCAGCACTTTCGGACGTGGCAAGGCCACAATTAAAGTCACTGGCAATTTTTCTGGAACAGCTTCTTCTTGCAGCGGTTTCAAGCGCACTGCTTTTTCAGAGATTTCGACAATCTCAGTCAGGTAACGCAGACCTTCCCGAATTCCGACTTTTAACGTATCTCCCACCTGGATCTGCAAATGCTGCTGTAAATGTTCCAGTTGCCGAGTTGAGGTAATGGACCAAAGTTCAGTTTCGGTTTGACGTGAATCAAGCAGGATGATGTTCATAAAAAAGAAGACAAAAAAAATATGATATATCCCTCTATTGGCTAGAGGGTGGCGACAGGGATGTCGCCTGCAGTGCTGAGGGACAGGACGTCCCTTCAGCACTGCAAAAGGCTTTTGTTACTTTTGGCCCGACAAAAGTAAGATACTGCCTACGCTATAAAAAATATATTCTGTACCTCATCAAAAGGCCGTGATTGCCCTTTGAATTGATTTAACATCGCCTCAAATCATAATTAGATCAAATTATTATTGTATAGGCCTTCCCTACTTTTGACAGCGCAAAAGTAGGCAAAACGCTTTTTTAGGCTGATGACACTTCCCTGTATCACAGCCTAACGACGGCCTCCCTGCCGTCTTGGTAAATCCAATATCTGTTACTTATCAATATAAATTAAAGATACTGATCAATCACCTGAATATGCTTCGCAAGTGACCCCGTATTTAACTGCATAATTTGCTGCGCTGCTGCATTCAACTTTTCCGCCTTGAGCGGATCTTGCAAAAGTTCCAGTAATACCTCTGCAGCCTGCTGGGCATCCTGTACTACTGCAACTCCATCCGCCTGAAAAAACTCATTCACGATGGTCTGAAAATTAAAATAGTTTTTGCCTAAAATAGTCGGCACATTCAGCGCAATCGGCTCCAGAATATTATGTCCACCACCCGGCTCATTCAACGAACCACCGACATAACAGGCCTGACTTAAGCCATACCAGAGCCACATTTCCCCCATTGAATCGGCCAGATAAACCTGGGTATCTGCTTCAATATGTTGCCCTAGACTACGACGCTGGATTTTCAATCCCAAAGACTGTGCAGCCTGGAACACCTCATCAAAACGTTCCGGATGGCGCGGTACCACAATACAGACCAAATATGGATCAGCTTCTAAAGCAGCTTTTAAAGCACTCAGAATTTCTTTTTCTTCAGGAGCATGAGTACTAGCTAACGTGACGATCTTTCGCCCCCCTAACTGCCATTCCTGTTTCAACTGATCTGCCTGCTGGATAAAGCGCTCGGGCGCAACAATATCAAATTTGATATTGCCCAAAACTTGGGTTTTTTCGGCTGCGATTCCCAACTGAATATAACGCTGCTGGGTAGCAGCATCCTGTGCCAAAAGGCCAGTTAAATTTTTCAGCATGCCACGGGTCAGACCTTTGACCTTGGCATAGCCTTTGGCAGATTTTTCAGAAAGTCGGGCATTCAACAATACAGTTGGTATCTTAAAATTCAGCGCCTGATCCAGCAGATTCGGCCAAAGTTCGGTTTCCATCAACAATAAGAGTTTCGGCTGATATTTTTGATAAAACTCACGAATTAAAGTTTTCTGGTCAGCTGGTAAATAGACGGCTTGAAATAAATCGAGATAAGGCGCTTTTAAAAAAAGTGATTTAGCGCGTGCCTGACCGGTTTTGGTGGTATTGGTGACCAGCACCGGATGGCCAAGTTTTAAATAATGTTCAATTAACGGTTGGGCAGCATTGGTTTCACCCACCGACACCACATGAAACCAGATGGCATGCAGGTTTTTGGGTGGCTGAAACGGGCCGAAACGTTCTGTCAGTTCTTGTTGTAATTGTTCAGGATCGGTCGCACGTTTACGGATACGCGATTGATATAAGGGTTTAACCAGCGCCAAGGCTGCGTTATACCAAAATGGAGTGGCCACATTGCGCCCCTGTCCAAAGATTCAATGGGCAGAATATAGCAGAGCCACATCGACATGTTAATCGATGTGGCTCTTATTTCGAATTATTCTATGGTACTTAATACCTTAACTTCTGCCAAAGTTGGATAATCAATATAACCTTCAGCCACCTGACTGCCGATCATATTTTCCATTTTCAGCTCATTCAGTGGTGCATTCTGAAGCAGACGTTCGTATAGATCAGGATTCGCAATGTAGGCTTTACCAAATGCGACTGCATCTGCCTTTTCAGCTGCCAACAGCTCAATCGCATCTTCACGACTTAGTTGCATATTGGCAATATAAGGCACTCCACCAGAACGCTCTTTCATATATTCGGAAATGCTGTCTTCAGCCAGATATTCACGGGTAAAGAAGAAGGCAATCTTGCGCTTGCCCAGCTGCTCCATGGCATAGCCAAATGTTTCACGTGGATCATTATCACCCATGTCATGGTCATCACAACGCGGCGCAAAATGCACTCCTACACGATCTGCACCCCATACTTCAATCAGTGCATCAGTTGCTTCTAGCAGGAAACGTGTACGGTTTTCCACTGAACCGCCGTATTCATCTTCACGCTGATTGGTTTTGCTTTGCAGGAACTGGTCAATCAGATAACCATTGGCAGCATGTAATTCAACACCGTCAAAACCGGCTTCTTTAGCACGAATCGCAGCTTGCTTGTATTGCTCGGTATTCTCGTGAATTTCAGAAACTTCCAAAGGACGTGGCGTAACGTACGGACGTTTTGGACGTAACAAGCTGACATGACCTGCCTGTTGTACTGCACTTGCAGAAACTGGTGTTTCACCATTTAACAGATCCGGATGCGATACACGACCAACATGCCAAAGCTGGGCAACAATCAGACCGCCCTTCTCATGAACCGCTTGAGTGACCTTTTTCCAGCCTTCGACCTGAGCATCGGTAAACAGTCCTGGGGTATTCAAATAGCCATTGGCTTCTTCGGAAATCACTGTAGCTTCAGAAATGATCAGGCCAGCACTTGCACGTTGCGCATAGTACTCAACCATCATTGGGGTTGGAACGCGATCAGCAGTTGCGCGGCTACGGGTCAACGGCGCCATGATGACACGGTTTTTAAGCTCTAACGCACCGAGCGTTAAAGGAGAATTTAATTCAGCCATCGTTACTCCCACCTGTTAAAGGTGTTGTTGTAGGTGTTCGATAAATTGCTGAATCAAAGTTTCATTGCGGGAGAAATATGACCACTGTCCATGCTTGGTCGCAGTGATCAGGCCAGCCTGCTGTAACACCGACAGGTGATTGGACATGGTGGACTGGGAAACCTGGCCCAAACATTCAATTTGACCTGCACAGACCCCACGTTGAAAGCCACCACACTCTTCCGCAGACAGATATTGCTCCGGAGATTTTAACCACTCCAGAATTTGTCGACGGGTCGGATTGGCTAAGGCTTTAAAAATTAGATCAAGGTCCATAGGCACATCACAATCAGTGGCGCAACGAAACTTCATTCAGCATCTGCGATCATTATATCGTATTTTTTCGATTTATATATCGAATAATTTAGATATAAGAGTCACAGTCTGTTAAAGCTTTGTTACGCCAGCTTTTAAACGATTTCTTACAGGCCCTGTTTCAGGCTTGCTTCGATAAATTTGTCCAGATCACCGTCCAGAACTGCGCCAGTATTGGAATTTTCTACCCCTGTACGCAAATCCTTGATACGTGAATCATCAAGGACATAAGAACGGATCTGGCTACCCCAGCCGATATCAGACTTGGAATCTTCCAATGCCTGTGCCGCTTCGTTACGTTTGCTCATCTCGAGCTCATAAAGTTTGGCACGTAACTGCTTCCAGGCGTGGTCACGGTTGGCATGTTGTGAACGCTGGTTCTGACAGGCCACCACAATACCGGTTGGAATATGGGTTAAACGCACTGCAGAGTCAGTTTTGTTAATGTGCTGACCACCCGCGCCTGACGCACGGTAGGTATCGGTACGAACATCGGACGGATTAATTTCGATCTCAATATTGTCATCAACTTCAGGCGATACAAACACGGCAGAGAACGAGGTATGACGACGGTTACCTGAGTCAAATGGTGACTTACGCACTAAACGGTGTACGCCTGATTCGGTACGCAACCAGCCATAGGCGTACTCACCTTCCACACGAATCGTCGCAGATTTAATCCCGGCAACATCCCCATCAGATTCTTCCATCACTTCTGCTTTAAAGCCATGACGTTCAATCCAGCGTAGATACATACGTAGCAACATAGACGCCCAGTCCTGTGCTTCTGTACCGCCTGAACCAGCTTGAATTTCCAGATAGCAAGGATTTGGATCCATCGGATTATTGAACATACGGCGGAATTCAAGCTTGGCCAGTTCTTCTTCAGCCGTGCTCAGTTCAGCCTGTACGTCTTCTAGCAAGCTTTCATCATCCGCTTCAACCGCCAGATCAAGCAAAGCCTGTGCATCTTCAAGCTGGGTACTTAAGCCATCCAGCACATTTAATACGTTTTCAAGCTCGCCTTTTTCTTTGGCCATTGCTTGAGCACGACTCTGGTCATTCCAGATGGTTGGATCTTCTAATTCACGCAGGACTTCTTCTAAACGCTCTTTTTTCAGATCGTAGTCAAAGATACCCCCGTAGTGTTTGACCACGTTCGTTTAAGTCTTTTAATTGGTTTAGATACGGATTAATTTCCACGTGAATTACTCTCAATCAAAATTAGGCACAAAATTCTTAGCCCGATATTATAGCACAGTCTATTTCCGCTATTTTAACGATCCATTCAGTCTAAGGCTCGAATGTCTTGAGCATTTAGACCTGTATTTCCCTCATCCAATTTTCAACATCTCATAGACTCTTTTGCGTCTTTTTATCCGAAATTTTTATCGGCTTTTTAGCCCCGTTTTATGACCGAAATATAATTTTGCAATTGATTTTATAATTTAGGATTTCTTATTGGTCTGTATAAAAAATCAGCAAATTCAATAGATTCCACAATATCTACACACTTTTAATAAAACACTACATTATAAATTTAATTTTATTATTCAGTCACTTGTTCAGCAAAAATTACACAAGATTACGCTATTCACATTACTGTAACTTTCCTTTGATTGACGATCTTTGGAATTGCTCTAGACTGAAAGTTGTAACAAAAAGTGTAATGTTTTTAACTCACGATTTGAGGGGTAGTAACCATGAAAAAATTAGCGATTGCTTCGGCACTACTTTCAGCAATAGCAATGACTGGTACAGCAGCACATGCTTACCAAGCAGAAATTGGTGCATCAGCAGGAGTGTTTGATCCTGACAACGGTGGAACTAGCGGTTCTTTCGGCGTTGATGGTACATATTACTTCAATCCAGTTCAAACACGTAATGCACCATTAGCAGAAGCAGCATTCCTTGATCGTGCTAGCAACGTGAGTGCGCAATATCAATATAATGAAATTGGTGATTCTGAAGCGCATCGTTATGGCGTAGGTGCAGAGTACTTCGTACCGAATTCTGACTTCTACTTAAGCGGTAACGTCAATGGCCATGATCTGCAAGACAATGATGATGTAGAAAATGATTTAACCACCTATGCAGCTGAAGTCGGTTATCTGCCAGCGCCAGGTCTATTGATTGCGGCGGGTGTAAAAGGTTGGGATAACGACAATGATGATGGCGTAGATCCAACATTGCGTGCTAAATATGTCACTACACTTAGCAACGGTAAAGACATCAACCTGGAAGCAGGTGCAGCGTTTGGTGATTTAGATGAATACAATCTGGCAGCAGATTATTTCATCGACAAAACCTTGAGTGTCGGTGCTGATTATCACAACAATGATATTACCGACAAGAGCGAATTTGGTATCAATGCACGTAAGTTCATTAACCAGCAAGTGAGCTTAGAAGGCCGTGTCGGCTTTGGTGAACAGTTTAACAATGACTACAATACCTTTGGTGTAGCAGCGAAGTACCGCTTCTAATCTAAAACCAAAAATTAGTCATTCATAGAAAACCCATCCTCGGATGGGTTTTTTTATTGCACTCTTAACAAGCATTTAGGTATTTTTGCAGATTGACGGGGCGAATATAAACTGTACAATTTGTTACAACTGTTCATCAAACAGTCATATTTTTATAACAAAGAGAGAAATCTAAATGCTTAAGAAACTTGCTCTTGCTACAGCGCTTCTTGCTGGCCTGGGAACTGCACACGCTTATCAAACTGAAGTTGGGGCTTCTATTGATCTTCTTGATCATGACCAAGGTGGTTCGGATGTAGGTTTTGCTATCGATGGGACTTACTACTTCAACTCGGTCCAAGTCAAAAATTCACCTTTGAATGAAGCTGCATTCTTAAACCGTGCCAGCAATGTGAATGGTGTATTAAGCTATCAAGATGATTCAGACACGTTTGGCATTGGTGCTGGTATTGAGTATTTTGTTCCAAATTCAGACTTTTATTTAAGTGGTAACATTGCTCATTTTGATAATGATGCTGGTGACATAACTGGTTACGCTGCTGAAGCGGGTTATTTACCTGTTCCTGGCTTATTAGTAGCACTTGGTCTTGTAGGTATTTCTGAAGACAATGCAGACGATGAAATTGATCCAACTTTACGTGCCAAATATGTAACGCAAGTCGGTCAATACGATATGAACTTCGAAGGTGGTGCAAGTTTCGGTGATATCGATGCTTATAACCTAGGTGCAGATTTATATCTAGACAAAACTTTCAGTGTTGGCTTAGGATTCTCTGACTCAGACCTAGAAGGTAATGATGTTTTTACTATTCGTGCCAAAAAATTCTTTAACCAACAAGTTAGCTTAGAAGGTTCGATTAATTTTGCTGATAATGCTGATATCTTTGGCGTACGTGGTGCATACCGCTTCTAATCTCTCCGATTAAAAGCAAAAAAACCGCTCACCCGAGCGGTTTTTTTTATGGCCTATTGTTCCAAATGGATAATCCGCATTTGCAAGCTGACATTACCATTAAAGACATTCTTATCCAGCTCATAAACCAAACGCGTATCTTTCATCGGATCAAAGTCATATTTATCCGCTGCATTGAAGGCGATTGCATCCACGACCTGCCCATTCTCCAATGCCACACGTAATTTAAGATGCACATCTTTGAGCCAACGATAGTCCATGATTTTGAACACACCATCAAAAATCGGTTGTGGAAATTTTTGTCCCCATGGACTTAAATTCTGCAATAAATCGACTGTTTCAATGTGAAAAGCAGAATCTGGCAGTGCGCCATCGGTCCATAAAGTCGCAGTGAATAAATCCTCATCCATCGCAGCAATCAGCGCTTCAAAGACCTGCTTAAACTCTGCAAAATTTTCTTTTTTCAGGGTTAAACCTGCCGCTGCGGCATGGCCGCCAAAATGACTGACTAAATGGGGATATTGCTCTGCCACCTGTTCAATCGCATCACGAATATGAATACCTTCAATCGAACGCGCCGAACCTTTGATATGAATCCCATCCTGATCCGCGGCAAAAACAATACTCGGACGATGGAACTGCTCTTTTAAACGCCCTGCTACAATCCCGATCACTCCCTGATGCCAATGCGGTTCAAACATGATCAACGCAGCAGGTAGTTCAGTGGCATCCCACTGGATTTTATCCAGCTCAAGCAAGGCTTCCTGCTTGATTTTACCTTCCACCTGACGGCGTTCGACATTGAGCTGATTCAGCTGTTCAGCCAGTGGATAAGCAGTTGTCAGATCAGGAGCCAGCAAACATTCGATCCCGATATCCATGGTTTCCATGCGTCCAGCCGCGTTAATCCGTGGGCCTAAAACAAAGCCCAAATCTTGAGCTTTCAGACCAGCAGGATCACGCTTTGCAATATCAAGTAGCGCACTGATTCCTGCTCGGCATAACCCTTGCTGGATCCGTTTCAACCCTGCATCGACCAGAATCCGGTTGTTATAGTCCAGACTCGCGACATCGGCATAAGTACCGAGTGCCACCAGATCAAGATAATTGGTAATTACCGTAGAGGATTTTCCAAGTTTCTTGCGATGGGTCGACAGATTGGCCAGCACATAAAATGCCACCCCCACCCCGGCCAAGGCCTTGCTCGGGAAATCGCAACCGAGCTGATTCGGATTAACCACCGCTTCGGCTTTTGGTGTCGACTTGGTCGTTAGATGATGATCGGTAATGATCACCTGCATGCCATGATCTTGTGCCTGTTTGACTCCGTCATGGCTGGAAATGCCATTGTCCACGGTAAGCAGTAAATCAGGCGTGAAATTGACAAAGGCCAGATCTGCAATTGCGGGCGTCAATCCATACCCATATTTAAAACGGTCTGGTACCAGATATTCAACATTGGCGCCCATATCGCGCAGTGCCAGCACCATGAGTGCAGTACTGGTCGCGCCATCGGCATCATAATCGCCGACAATCACGATTTTCTGGCCATGATCAATCGCCTGATCGATCAGTTGAATCGCTTCAGGCAAGCCTTTCATGGTCGGTGCCAGCAAATGCTTCAGCTTGAGCTCAAGTTCCTGCTCGGATTCCACCCCACGACGAGCCAGAATCTCGGCCAAAAATGCAGGGACGCCCGGTAAATTTTCAGGGCGTGTCAGCAATGGACGTTGTTTGATTTCCAGTTTTTGCATGGTTATGGCATTAAGCGCTCTAAAGTCCAGCCGGCATCGGTTTTGCGATAACTTAAACGGTCATGCAAACGGTTGGGACGACCCTGCCAGAATTCATAATAATCGGGTTCTAGACGATAACCGCCCCAGAATACCGGCTTGTCCAACTGTTGCTGATTCGCGACCTGGGTATGCAAATCCCAAAAACGTTGCTGCAATTCCTCACGACTGGCCACGACGCCACTTTGCGGGGTACTGATATGCGCGGCAATCTGGCTTTCTCGTGGACGTTTATGATAATAATCGGTCGATTCTTCTTCCGATATTTTCTTTACACGACCTGAAATACGAATCTGGCGCTCCTGATCCTGCCAGTACAACAACAGTTCGGCATAAGGATTTTCAGCCAGATCCAGACCTTTTTGACTATCATAGTTGGTATAAAAGTCATAACCCGCTTCAGTCGCTCCACGTAGCAATACCGTACGCACGTGCGGACGACCTTGTGCATTGGCTGTTGCCAAAGACATGGCATAGGGTTCATGCAATTTTGCTTCCAGTGCATGGTTAAACCATTGCAGGAACTGCATATGTGGATTCGGATTGACTTGCTGTTCCTGTAACTCGCCTTTTTCATAATTCAGGCGTAGTTCACTCAGATCCTTGATCAGATCACTCATCATCTATGTTCCTGTTAAGCGGCATTGGCACGCACAGCATCTGCCAGGCTGTTTGCAAGTGTGGTGACTTCAGCCAGATCATCGCCTTCGACCATCACACGAATGACTGGTTCTGTGCCTGATTTGCGAATCAACAAACGGCCACGGCCTTTCAGCTGCTGTTCGGCTTTTTCAAATTCAGCTGCCAGTGCCGGCACTGAATAAGGATCAAACATGGCATCTAAACGTACATTGACCAGGACATTTGGTAGCAGTTTAAAGTCAGCTACCAGTTCATGTAGGGCTTTTTTCTGTTCCACCATCACCGTTAAGACCTGCAATGCTGCAATAATTGCATCGCCTGTGGTGCTCTTGTCCAAAGTCAGAATGTGGCCTGAAGGCTCACCACCAATGGTCCAGCCATTTTCTTCCAGACCCTGCAATACATAACGGTCGCCCACTTTGGCACGCAATAAGGGTACTTGCGCTTTTTCTAGCGCTAGTTCCAGTGCCATGTTGCTCATTAAGGTACCCACAATTCCAGCCGGTTTTTTCGAGCTTTGAGTTGCCAAGATATACAGTATATGGTCGCCATCAATCAGTTTACCGTATTGATCCACCAAGACCACACGGTCGGCATCGCCATCAAACGCAACCCCCAGATCCGCTTTATGCTCAAGTACTGCCTGTTGCAAGCTTTCAGGATGGGTTGAACCGCAATTATCATTAATATTTAAACCGGTCGGTTCATCATGAATGGCAATGACCTTGGCACCCAGTTCACGGAACACCGCAGGTCCGACGTTATAGGCCGCGCCATTGGCACAATCCACCACGATAGTTAAATCATTCAGATCCAGGTGATATGGGAACGTCGATTTACAGAATTCAATATAACGGCCGTTGGCATCTTTGACCCGGACACTTTTACCCAGATTCGCAGTATCCTCAATGACCATTTCTTTATCAAGTTCTTGATTAATTTCTTCTTGTATAGCATCTGGCAATTTCTTGCCTTCCGCAGAAAAGAACTTGATCCCATTGTCAAAGTAAGGATTATGTGACGCAGAAATGACGATTCCCAAGCTGGCATGTAGGGCACGAGTCAGATGGGCAATCGCTGGTGTCGGTAATGGACCCAAGAGATGAACATACACACCGGCAGCATTTAAACCTGCCTGCAAGGCCGCTTCCAGAATATAGCCAGACAAACGGGTGTCTTTACCTAAAACCACCAGCGGTTTGGATTTTTTGCTATGACGTTTTAAAACTTTTCCGGCTGCAAATCCCAGTTTCAGGGCAAACTCAGGGGTAATCGGCAATTCGCCAAACTTTCCACGGATACCGTCTGTACCAAAATAACTCATCTTTATCTCACTTCTTCGCGGATGATTGATATCACCCATTTTTTTCCTTGTGCCACACTTTACACCAAAATAAAAAAGCCGTCATTTGCATGACGGCTTTTTCAAATTTTAAATCACGGGAGATTAACCCACACGATAGTTGGGTGCTTCTTTGGTAATCGTCACATCATGTACATGTGATTCCGACATACCGGCAGAAGTGATTTTTACAAACTTGGCATTTTGACGCAGGTCTTCAATCGTCGCAGAACCGGTATAACCCATCGAAGAACGTAGGCCACCCATCATCTGATGTACGATATTACCCATTGGACCTTTGTACGGTACGCGACCTTCAATACCTTCTGGAACCAGCTTCTCGGCACCGGCCTTGGAATCCTGGAAGTAACGGTCAGCAGAACCTGTGGCACCCGCCATCGCGCCCAATGAACCCATACCACGATAAGCTTTGTAGTAGCGGCCCTGGAAAAATTCAACTTCGCCAGGCGCTTCTTCAGTACCTGCCATTAATGAACCGACCATAATGGTGCTCGCACCGGCGCCAATCGCTTTGGCCATATCACCAGAGAAACGAATACCACCATCCGCAATCAATGGAATCTGATCTTTAAGTGCAGAAGCTACGCTATCGATGGCAGAGATTTGCGGCATGCCAATACCAGCTACAATACGTGTGGTACAGATTGAGCCAGGACCAATACCAACTTTAACGGCATCCGCACCTGCATCAAGTAACGCCAATGCAGCATCACCTGTTGCGATGTTACCGCCAATCACCTGAACTTGTGGATAGTTGGCTTTCACCCAACGTACACGCTCGATCACACCCGCAGAATGACCGTGTGCAGTATCGACTACAATCACATCTACACCTGCATCAACCAAGGCTTCTACGCGACTTGGCGTTTCTGCACCGGTACCGACAGCAGCACCAACACGCAGACGACCCAGATCATCTTTACAGCTGTTTGGATACAATTCAGCTTTACGGAAATCGGTTACCGTAATCAAGCCTTTCAGCTCTTGCTGATCATTGACCACCAGTACTTTTTCAATACGATGCTGTTGCAATAAGGCTTGAATGTTTTCTTTCGATTCGCCTTCACGAACCGTCACCAGACGATCCTGACCAGTCATGATATTGCTGACTGGCTGCTCAAGATTGGTTTCAAAGCGTGTATCACGACCGGTCACGATACCCACCACTTTGCCGTCTTTCACAACGGGCACACCACTGATATTGTTGGCTTGAGTCAGCGCAATCAGTTCACGTACTGTGGTTTCAGGAGTCACTGTAATCGGGTCTTTGACCATACCCGCTTCGAATTTTTTCACACGGCGCACTTCTGCAGCCTGAACAGCGATATCCATGTTCTTGTGCAAAATACCGATACCGCCATTTTGCGCCATTGCAATCGCCATACGGGACTCAGTCACCGTATCCATTGCTGCAGACACAAGAGGAATATTCAGGTTAATGCCACGAGTTAAACGTGTCTTTAGGGAGACATCTTTTGGAAGAACAGTAGAATAGGCAGGGAGTAATAGGACATCATCGAAGGTTAACGCGTCTTGAACGATGGTCAACATAACAGTCTCACTGGTAATTTCCGTGCACTATTATAAACAAATATCGGCTTAAATTTCATTGCAATTGCAAAATTATTTTTTTATTCAAGCTTCGTACACGCAGATCTATGTGGGTGCTAAAACAGTATCAATAATACGTCCGATCATGAAGTTCCCTATTTTAAAATATACCCCGATCATTTTAATGAAGTGAAAAGCAGAGCCTAAGCTCTGCTTTGGATGGATTTAGCTGACATATTCAAAACTGTCATCATTGTCGGCTTCATCAGTTTCAATCTGGACAAAGGGCAACATATTGTGTGCAATACGTGCCTTATTGCATTGCTCATCGGCAATCTGCACTTCTTTGCAGGATGAACTGCGCTGTTCATACATGCCGCAGCTGACCTGCTGGCCGATGGTACCATCAAGTGCGATACAGCGTGGATTTTTTTGATTGGTTCCAGCCATACATGAATAG
The DNA here is from genome assembly GCF_044547685.1 of Acinetobacter sp. NPDC052428. Classification (GTDB taxonomy): domain Bacteria; phylum Pseudomonadota; class Gammaproteobacteria; order Pseudomonadales; family Moraxellaceae; genus Acinetobacter; species Acinetobacter lwoffii_G. Next base: position 94,642 of record NZ_JBIUAT010000005.1, on the reverse strand, counting down.
ACTGCTGTCACAGGTTCGGTATAGTGCTCAGGCATATGAATACCTTCAGCCCAATAGAACGAAACCCTGAAATAGGCGCAGCACGCCCCGCAGCTTAAACACGCATCCGGTTTTGGAACTTGAGACAACATTTCTTATAAGTTCTCGTCATCAAAAAAAAGTTTTTTGGAGAAGAAATATAAAAAATGTTGTTTTTCCACACAAGAAAAAAATTATTTTTTGTGTGAACTATTCAGGACAGGTAAAAACCGTTTCATCCATCAGGTCAGTGCCGCATTCCAATGTTTCAATCCAGTCCAGAAACTGGGTGATCTGCTCTTTACCGATAAATGGTGTGCCATGTTGCGGCACAATCATCTCGATTTCCATGCTGCGTACCATTTTCACCCAAAGACGAATCACCTTGTTATTGCACATATAGCGTTGATGGAAGCTTTTCATTTTTGGGATATGCGCGGCAAAGTTTTCTAGTGGCTTGGCGGCATCTTCAACCATGGACGCACCCATATCACCTGAAAACAGGATTTTGGCAATCGGATCATAAAACTGGAAATTCCCCACCGAATGCAGAAAATGCGCCGGCACCGCCACAATGTGTGATTGACCCAACGGGATGATTTGACCATGATCCGGAAGCTCCACCAATCGATCTAACCAGTTACCTTTCATCCGGTCACTCATAAAGGCCGAGTTTAAGTGCGGCAAGAAGCGCGCCCACAGCTTGGATGCCACCACTTTGGCCTCCGTATAGACCAGCCAGCGCGGCATCGAGGTGATGATATCCGGGTCCTGGTGCGAGGCCATGACATAATCCAGATGGGTCAAACGGGTGTATTTATTCAGTTCCATGGTCAGCGGCACATAGGTTAAATCACCACCCGGATCAAGTACTGCTGCGCGCTCATGATCAATGATCAGAAACTGGTTTGCCTGAACGCCTTCACCTTTGACCAGACTGGTAAAACTGATGCACTTATGTGTCCCGTTATCAAACAGAACCTGCGATGTGGTGCGTTCAAAAGCCATGTAAATTCCCCAATTTATAATAAAAATAACGTTTTTATACCCCTATAAAATATAAGGAATTAATCAAACTTACAATCAATAAAACTAGCCATGTCACACTATTTATCAATATTTTGAGAGAATTTTAACCATAAAAAATCCTGAATTTTTAGCTCAGGATTAATACAATTCTTATTTTATTTTTAAAAGAAATAATGTTGAGCCAGTGTCGCGACACCAATCACCAGGAAAATCGCCGCACCAATTTTATGAATCAGGCTAATCGGGAGTCTGTTCGCCAACTTATCTCCTAAAAATACTGCAGGTGCATTGGCCAGCATCATGCCCAAAGTAGTACCGAGCATCACCCAGAAGACGCTATCGAAACGTGCTGCCAATGCGACCGTAGCAATCTGGGTTTTGTCACCAATTTCTGCCAGAAAGAATAAAATAAAGGTCGCACCAAAGACCCCGAATTTTTGCCATTTATTGATACTGGCATTTTCATCCCCGAGCTCATCCGGAATCAACATCCAGACAGCCATTGCGATAAAGCCAATCGAGACGATCCACAGCAGCACCTCCGACCCGATCACCGTGGTCACCCATTGTCCCAATACTGCAGAAAGGCCGTGGTTAATCAGCGTCGCCAATAAAATAGCAACTAAAATAGGAACAGGTTTACGAAAACGTGCGGCAAGCAGCAAAGCCAGCAGTTGGGTTTTATCACCCATTTCAGCCAGCGCTACGATTGCAGTCGACAGTAGGAATTCATACATGAGGTTTTTCTCTGGCTAGCATCCAATACCAATGACTCACCGCTCCTGCTAGCCAAAATCTGCAGAGTGGTAAATCAAAGGTCTTGCCAACAAAAGAAAGCTTGGAAAAGCTGACTTGGTTCTTTGCTATGATGACCATGCTCTGTTGAGCAAATATGTTGACCATCACCCTTCTGCTTTGCGCAAAAGGCGGCTACTCCCCAATGAAGTGCGCCAAGTATAGAATCAAATCGATTATTTTTCAATGCAGCAGCAAAAAACCCTGCCGAAGCAGGGTTTTTCTCTTTACACCCTCTTTGTATTTCTCCCAGAGGAAAAAAATAGAGGGCATATACATGATTTTTTAGATCAATAAAGTACGGATATCTTTGAGCAACTTGGTCAGCTTGTTAGTGAAACGTGCAGCATCTGCGCCATTGATCACACGATGATCATATGACAATGAAAGCGGCAGCATCAAACGTGGATCAAAGCCTTCACCATTCCAGACCGGCTGCATGGTTGCAGGTGAAATACCCAGAATTGCCACTTGCGGCCAGTTCACCAATGGCGTAAATGCTGTACCACCGATTGAACCCAGGCTAGTGATAGTGAAGTTCGCACCTTGCAGATCTTTCGGCGACAATTTCTTGTCACGCGCTTTTTGACCCAGGGTTCCCAGCTCAGTGGCAATCTGTTTAATGGACTTCTGATCTGGATGACGCAGTACAGGCACGGTCAAACCATCTGGCGTTGCGACCGCGATACCCATATGGATCTCATTACGTAGCAATACTGACTTGCCATCATCGGCCAAGTGACCAGCAAACTCACGCTCTTCTTTTAACAAGTGCGCAACTGCTTTGATGATGAATGCCATAATGGTCAGGCTCAGGCCTTCTTTCTTGAAGTTGCCTTTCAGTTCATTACGCCATGCTTCGAGTTCAGTAATATCTGCTGCATCAAACTGGGTCACTTGGGGAATGAAATTATTCAGCGACAACTGTGGAATAGACACTTGTTGCAAACGCGTTAAGGCTTTCTCTTCCACACCACCAAAAGCGCTAAAATCTGGCAGCTTTGGTAGACCTGCGACTTGAGCAGCAGCGGCTACAGGAGCCGCCTGTGGCGTAGTAAGACGCATTTTGACATACGCTTTCAGGTCTTCTTTCATGACGCGCGCATGTGGGCCAGATGCTTTAACGTCTGCCAACACGACGCCCAGTTCACGTGCCAGTTTGCGCACAGCAGGACCGGCATAGACTTTCGAGTTAGCGACATTCTGCTCTCTGGTCAATTTGTCGGCATTATCCGATGTCGCGACTGTTTGAGTAGAAGATGCAGCAGGTGCTGGTGCTGCTTTTGCAGCAGGCGCTTTCGGTGCTTCTGCTTTGGCTGCAACAGGAGCAGCTTGTGCTTCAGCTTCAATTGTCACCAGTGCAAGACCTTGAGAGACATTTTGACCCAGCTCAACATGAATGGCTTTAATCACGCCAGCTGTAGTGCTTGGCACTTCAACAGTGGCTTTATCTGATTCTACCACGATGATGCTCTGATCTTTTTCAACCGTATCTCCGACCTGAACCAGAATTTCAGCCACAGCCGCCTTGTCTACACCCAAGTCAGGCACAGCAATTTCAACATCACCTGCAGGTGCTGCTGGCGTTTGTGGTGCTTCAACTGCTTTCTCTTGGGTTGCCGCTTGAGCAACTGGTGCTTGAGATGCTTCTGTCTGTGCTGACGCTGCCGAAACAGCCGTTTTCACTTTCAGAATGACCACACCTTCTTTGATCGTGTCGCCTTCTTTAATCTGGATGGATTCCACCGTACCTGAAACCGTACTTGGCACTTCAACAGTTGCCTTATCTGATTCCACCACTACGATACTTTGATCTACCTCGATTTCATCACCGACAGAAACCAGAATTTCACCGACAGTGGCTTTTTCTACACCAATATCAGGGATTTGAACATCAACCACTTGTGAGCTTGCTTGAGCCTCAGGAGCAGCAGAAGCTTTAGGCTGATGTGAAGCGATTTCCTGCATGATTTCCTGATCCGGCAATGAGGTCGGGGTATTTTCTGAAGTTTTTTCAGAGGCATCTGCTCGCTGTGACTCTACTACATCCGTGCTGCCGTCTTCAGCCTGTAGCTCAATCAGTACCGCGCCTTCAGTGACTTCATCACCCTGGCTGACCAGAATGCTTTTTACCACGCCTGCTGAAGTGCTAGGCACTTCAACAGAGGCTTTATCAGATTCAAGTAACACAATGCTGTCATCAATCGCAATCGTATCACCGACTTTGACCAGAATTTCGGCCACTGTTGCCTTATCTACACCAATATCAGGAGTCGTAATTTGCATGCTTAGTTCTCCTCTTTGTAGTCAGCAACAGCATGTACACATGGGGTTTCCTGCGGTGCCCAAGCCACTGGACGATCTGTATCAAGCTCGAAAGTCGAGATCGCATCTTTTACCAGGCGCGCATCAACTTCACCTTCATCTGCCAGTTTTTTCAAAGTTGCCACCACAATATGGGCAGCATCAACACCGAAGTAACTACGCAAGTTGGCACGTGTATCTGAACGGCCATAACCGTCAGTACCCAATGCTACGAATGGACGGCCATCTGGAAGATAAGCACGAATCTGTTCGCTATAAGCACGCATATGATCGGTTGCAGACACTACGATACCTTCAGTACCGCGAAGCTGTTTCGATACCCATGCTTCTTTTACGTCTTCAGCCAGCGGATGCAAGCGGTTGTATTCTTCACATGCCATACCGTCACGTGCCAGTTCATTGAAGCTGGTCACGCTGTAGACATTTGAATGAATTTGATATTCTTCACGCAGAATCTTCGCCGCCTTGATCACTTCACGCAGGATTACACCTGAGCCCAGTAACTGAACAGTGGCTTTTTCATCTTCTTCCAGTAAGTACATACCACGCTTAATGCCTTCTTCAACACCTTTTGGCATTTCCGGATGCTCGTAGTTTTCGTTCATCACGGTCAGGTAATAGAACACACGTTCCTGGTTCACATACATACGCTGTAAACCGTCATGCACGATCACTGCCAATTCATAACCGAAACATGGGTCATAAGAGACACAGTTTGGAATGGTATTGGCCAAGATGTGTGAGTGACCATCCTGATGCTGTAAGCCTTCACCGTTCAGTGTCGTACGACCCGCAGTTGCACCCAGCAAGAAGCCTTGTGCCTGTGCATCGCCGGCTGCCCAGGCAATATCACCAATACGCTGGAAACCAAACATCGAGTAGTACATGTACATCGGAATCATTGGCAGGTTATTGGTTGAATAACTGGTCGCCAACGCTGCCCATGCACTCATCGCACCGGCTTCGTTAATCCCTTCCTGCAACATGTGACCGTCTTTGGCTTCACGGTAATGCATCAGCTGTTCTTGGTCTTCCGGAGTATATTTCTGGCCATGCGCGGCATAAATACCGAGCTGACGGAACATACCTTCCAGACCGAAAGTACGGGCTTCATCTGGAACAATTGGAACAACGCGGTCTTTAATCGCTTTCTCTTTAAGAAGTGCAGAGATTAAACGCACCATCACCATTGTGGTGGATTGTTCTTTACCATTTGAACCGGCCAAGACCGAATCAAATACTGAAAGTCCAGGAATCGCCAGCTGTTCGCTTTCCTTACGACGTGCAGGCAGGTAGCCACCTAGCGCCTCACGACGCGCCTTCATATATTTCAATTCAGGGGAATTTTCGCTTGGACGGTAGAACGGTACTTCTTCAAGCTGTTCATCAGTGAAAGGAAGGTTGAAACGGTCACGCACGTATTTCAAAGAATTGATTTGCATCTTCTTGATTTGGTGAGTTTTGTTGACTGCTTCGATTTCTTCCGACAAACCATAACCTTTCACGGTTTTTGCCAGAATCACGGTCGGCTGACCTTTGGCCGTACATGCTTCGGCATAAGCAGCAAAGACTTTGTACGGGTCGTGACCACCGCGGTTCAGATTATCAATATCTTCGTCGCTTAAGTCTTTAACCAACTCAGCTGCTTCTGGATATTTGCCGAAGAACTTTTCACGCGCGTAAGCACCACCTTTTACCTGGTAACGCTGGAAATCGCCATCAACTGCTTCTTCCATCACTGCTTTCAGTGCACCGGATTTATCTTTATCCAGTAGTGGATCCCAATGACGGCCCCACACAACTTTAATCACACGCCAGCCTGCGCCGCGGAATAATGACTCAAGTTCCTGAATGATCTTGCCATTACCACGTACCGGACCATCCAGACGTTGCAAGTTACAGTTCACTACCCAAATCAGGTTGTCGAGCTTTTCGCGACCTGCCAGAGAAATTGCACCCAAGCTTTCCGGCTCGTCCATCTCACCATCACCCAGATAAGCCCAAACCTTACGATCTTCTTCTTTAATCAGGCCACGGTTCATCAGGTACTTTTGGATATGTGCCTGATAAATCGACATGATTGGACCCAGACCCATCGATACGGTCGGGAACTGCCAGTAGTCCGGCATCAAATAAGGATGCGGATAAGATGGCAGACCTTTACCGCCTACTTCACGACGGAAATTATTCAGATGCTCTTCAGTCAAACGGCCTTCTAAAAATGAACGCGCGTAAATACCCGGTGCACAGTGACCTTGATAATAGATCATGTCGCCGCCAAAGCTATCGCTATTGGCACGGAAGAAGTGGTTAAAGCCCACATCATAAAGGGTTGCGGAAGAAGCAAAACTCGCTAGGTGACCACCGAGATCGTCACCGGTTTTATTCGCGCGTAATACCATTGCCAAGGCATTCCAGCGGATCAGCGCGCGAATACGGCGCTCCATGTCCTGGTCGCCTGGCATTGCAGGCTGTTCTTCAACAGAAATCGTATTTAAGTAGGGAGTATTTAAACGCTGAATAGGAACATGCTTTGCAATTGCGCGTTGATAAAGTTTTTCTAACAAAAATGCTGCACGCTCAGTGCCCATGTGCTGCAAAACAGAGTCAAATGCATCTTGCCATTCTTGGGTTTCTTGCGCGTCTGTATCGCCATAAAACGCCATAATCTACAGTTCCTAAAAGCCTAATCTAATGTCTTATATGTACCATATTTAAGACCTCTGCAGGTATGGCCTTAGCTGAATGCGATTTAGCAGTACTATTTAGGAACTAAATGATGGGTGACGTATAATTACACTACATAACAAAAAATAGTCAATAAAGGCGATTTATTATACAATCATTATAATAGTTGGTGATAATATGAGACTTAAAAGTGATAAAACAAAAAGCCCTTCAAGTTGACTTGAAGAGCCTGCAGTTTAAACGCTTTAAAATGCTTATTGGAGGTTTTTATGTATAGAGATGCTTCTTGTTATTCAGGTCTATACTTAAGGTAACATGGCCAAATAAGTAGATGGGTTTTTACGTTGACCGTCTTTTACTACTTCATAATGTAAGTGTGGACCGGTACAGCGACCAGTACAGCCAACGTTGGCAATATGATCACCTGCTTGCACCTGCTCTCCCACACGTGCAATAAGACGTGAAGCATGGGCATAGCGCGTTAAATAGCCATTGCCATGATTGATTTCAACGTATTGACCATAACCTGTGCCCCAACCTGATTTGGTCACAATTCCTGGACCTGTTGCATAGATTGGTGTACCACTTGGCGCTGCAAGATCAAGGCCTGAATGATTTTCAGCACGGCCACTCATGGTACGGCCACCGTAATTTGAACTTACGCGAGAATTAGGTAAAGGATGAGAAATTAGCCAAGAATAAGCACTGTTTGCTGCCGCTTTATTGGATGAAGTATTGGCATACTTCTGAGCAAGCGTTCGATTGTTCAGTTCAACTGGTTTCTCACGAAGTTGAACATTCAATTTAGTCTGTGCTGGAATATCGATATCATCTGGATGAGTATATGCACCCTGTGCCAGAGTACGCGTCAATTGCTCGATACGATCTGTTGAACCATTTTCTTGATTTAGATTGACTAAATCTGCGAACGCAACCGAAGCCGCTGAAACTGATAAAGAAAATGCCAACAAAATACGTCGCATATGCATAAAAAACCTCTCTAAACTGCTTTAATCGAGTTCCTTGAAGATCTCTATCCTTGATATCCACTAAAAGAAGCGCATAAGATTAAGACATAAATATGTAGGAATCATGTATGTCGGAACCTGTCAACGTTTTTCAACAAACAAGAAAACAGATAAAAACAGGAAACTTTTCGTTTCTCTCATCACAAGTCGCTGCCTGGCAGAAACTTACGAAACTCGTACAACCGTTATTGCCCCAACCGGAACGCTGGCAAGTTGTCTGCTATCAAAATGGTGTGTTAACGATTACCGGTGAAAACCAGGCCATGATCAGTCAATTGGCCTATCTTCAAAAGCAATACATTTCACAACTCTCTCAAATAAATGAATTAACAGATCTCACTAAACTTCAAGTTTGCTTGCGGAATCCTTCGCAAACATCACCTGTTTCACCAACACCTGAAAGAGCCTTAAATGCAGAAACACAGGAATTACTTCGTAGTGCTGCTGACTTTATAAGCGACCCTAAGCTTAGCCAAGCTTTACTACGTTTGGCAAGCAATAAAAAGTAACATAGCAATCAAATGTAATAAATTAAAAAGCAAACATTATGTGATGTGTATCACAGTATTAAAGCAATAACAAAAACATAAAGACACAAACACAATGACTTATGTCACATTCACATACATGATTGGACAATTGGCTTCGTCATCAAATGTTACAATTTCATAGCAGCTTGGATCACTTTTCACATTGCGTAAAAGTTGATTATTCAAGGCATGTCCAGATTTGTAACCATCAAATTTGGCAATAATCTGATGTCCGAGCAAGTATAAATCACCCACAGCATCCAGAATTTTATGACGTACAAATTCGTCCGAGAAACGCAAACCTTCTTCATTAACGACCCCAGTTTCATCTACACCAATGGCATTTTCCAGACTGGCACCTAGTGCCAAATTATTGGCTTTGAGATAATCCAGATCTTTCATAAAGCCAAAGGTACGCGCTTCACTGACTTCATAAACGAAGGTTTCAGTAGAAAAATCGATGCTGGCGGACTGATGTTCTTTTTTAAAGGCAGGATGATCAAAATCAATGGTGAAATTCAGCTGAAAGCCCTCATGTGGGCTAAAAATGGCACGCTTGTCATCAATCAGCGCTTCAACCGGTTTAATAATCTTGACGAATTTTTTAGCGGCATCCAGCTCTTGCAAACCGCCCTGCATGAGCAGGTAAATAAACGGACCTGCACTGCCATCCATAATCGGGACTTCAGAAGCCGATACTTCAATAATCAGGTTATCAATGCCCAGACCAGCGATCGCACTCATGACATGTTCAATGGTGCCTACTTTGGCATTTTCCTGAACCAGGTTTGAGCACATAAAGGCTTCCTGAATCAGCATGGCATCAGCAGGAATGTCCACCGGCGGAGTCAGGTCTATACGACGAAACACAATTCCCCCATCGGCATGGTGCGGCACAAAGTTAATCATGACTTTTTGCCCACTGTGAAGACCGATTCCGCTCGCTTTCACGACACGTTTCAGGGTACGTTGTTTCAACATGCTTTTATCATCTGTTCATCTATAAAACCGCTATACGTTAGCATATTTGGCCATTGATAAAAAACAAAAAGGTGGCTTAAAAGCCACCTTTCCTGTCTAATCCATCTAAACACATGATGTTACATGTTATTTACGCTGTTGATTCTTAAGATAATCCTGAATGCTCATTGGCGTTGGGCGCGGGCTAGAAACTGAAGCTGCTGCTGGATTCGCTGCTGCACCTGTTTCATGCTGCTGACGCTGAATTGCCGGTACATCATCATCTTCCACCACAGCCTGTGCAGCTGCTGCTGGACGAGTTGCCTGTACATTGGTACGTTTGGTCGGTTCAACTGAATCCGCTGCATGACGGGTGAGACCCGTTGCAATCACAGTCACGCTGATTTCATCACGCGCATCCGGATCAAAAACGGTACCGTAGAACACCTGACCCTCATCTAAATCGACAATCTGGTTCACAACATCGGTAATTTCTTCAATTTCACCGAAAGTCACATCATCACCACCGGTCACGTTGATCAGAATACCTTTGGCATTCATGATAGTCACGTTGTCGAGTAATGGACTGCGGATCGCCTGCTCAGCAGCCTGACGTGCACGGTTCTCACCACGACCCAGACCCACACCCATCATGGCATAACCACGTGTGCTCATGGCTGTTTTCAAGTCAGCAAAGTCAAGGTTGATATGGCCAGGACGGACGACTAAATCAAAAATACTGCGTACTGCATTCAGTAGAACATCATCCGCTTTTTTATATGCATCTTTCATTGAAATATCACGGAAGACTTTCAATAAACGCTGGTTTGGAATGATGATCAATGAGTCTACATGCTGCTCAAGGGCTTCGATGCCTTTTTCAGCAGACTGTAGACGGCGCTTACCTTCAAAGTTAAATGGCGTGGTCACGACACCAACGGTCAGGATACCCATTTCTTTCGCAATTTCAGCCACGACTGGCGCTGCACCGGTACCGGTACCACCGCCCATACCCGCAGTAACAAAGACCATATCGGTCCCTTCAAGCTGCTGGCGGATCAGTTCACGGCTTTCTTCTGCTGCGGTCTGGCCGACTTGCGGATTTGCACCTGCACCCAGACCACGGGTACTTTGCTCGCCCAGCTGAATTTTAAATTCGGCTTCCATGCGATCCAATGCCTGCTTGTCCGTATTGGCACAAACAAACTTTACGCCCTGGATATCGGACTGCAACATATGTTGTACAGCATTACCACCCGCACCACCTACACCAAACACAGTGAAACGGGCTTGACCATTGCTATCGCTATGATCGTCTTCGAAAAATTCAAATGAGGCCATGACCTATAAAATTCCTAATTCATAATTGGCAGTCACTAAGCCCGTATACTGCCTTAATCTTAATAAAATTGTTTTTAAGAATGCTGCTCATGCGTTCACTTGTCAAGTACAAGCCCGATTAACTACATCTTCCCAACAATATTCACAATAAAAATCGACTTAAAAGATTGATTTCAAGGTGTCATTAAAGCCAAACAAGGCTCTTTTGACCCGCTTGGCCAATGACAACCGTTCTACATCATCCTGTTCCACAATCGTGTCCTGGGTATCACTCTGACTAAACATCAGCAAGCCCGCCACAGTGCTATATTGTGAGCGACGTAAAGCAGCCTGATGTTGTTCATCTGCATACACCTGAGTCGGCGGATTACCTAAATGTGCCGAGACTCCCATGGTACGGCGAACAAAACTCACCATCCCTTCGATATGACTGGCATCACCGGTCAATACCACACCATGATACAAGCCCTGGAGGGCACCATTTTTTACCAGTTCATCACGCACCAGACCCAGAATTTCTTGATAACGCGCCATGATGATTTCGGTCAGCTCGATCCGGCTGATGGTCTGTGGTCCATCAATGCCCTGGAACTGAATCATATGGTCAGGCTTGACCACTTTCAGGTCGACACAGCCATACAATAATTTCAGACGTTCAGCTTCTTCAGTTGTGGTTTGCAATACTGCTGCAATATCACGAGTCACATGTTCACCGCCACGCTGGAAGGTATGGGTTAAGGCTAGACGACCATCCACATACACTGCAACATTGGTCGTGCCGGCACCTATATCTACTAAGCATACGCCATATTCTTTTTCGTCTTTGAGCAGGCTGGCTTCGGCGGTGGCCAAGCTCGACACCACCATTTTTTCCACGCCAATATTGGCACCTTTCAGGGCGCGATCAATATTCTGCATGGTACTAATCGGCAGCATCATCAGATGATAATGCCCAGTCATGCTATGTGCCGACATACGAATCGGGTTTAGCACCCATTCCGGTGAATCATCCAGCTCAAAACCCAGAGGCACAGCACTGACCAGATAATGATCTGAAGTCAAATGACTGGCTTTGGCCAATTCCAGTGCACGCACCACTTCACTGGTGGTAATCGCATGCTCGCTATTGTCGATCGAGGTACGGCCTGAAGCATAAAAGCTTTTTAATTCGGCACTTGGAATAGAGACCCAGGCAGAATGTACACGACATTCCGCCATATCTTCTGCTTCTTGAACGGCATTTTTAATTGCAGTAATAACTTTATCGAGACTGACAATTTTCCCTTTACTCATGCCTCGGTTACGAGCGGTGGCCATACCAATCACTTGGATATTGTCTGGCGCGTGTACCTTGCCAATCAAAACTGAAACTTTGTGTGTCCCAATGTCAATCGCCACAACCGAGGGAACAGCTTCACTCATTATTCACTACTACCATTACGTGTTTGTTAGATTTATGGCTTTAAATGCCTCTATTTTTTAAAGCCGGTCATTATGGCTTTACTGTTACCTTATTCTCAACGCCCGTGTCATCAATGGTTACAATAAAATGTCCATTTACAATTTTAGGCGGAATTGAATTTTTCCACTGTATCGACAATCCATTGCGATAACGCAGGTCGATGGCCGAAATTTTAGACCAGACTGGCTTTAAATCGCTCTGAGACAGATGACTCAGGCGCTGTAATTTGCTCATGGTCTGATCTTTATCCACAATTATTCTTAAACCCGAATCAAACTGCATAAACCAGGTCATTCGCTCGGTGAGATATAATTCTTTTAGACGAATGCCTTGTGGCAAAAATAATTGATTAATTTCATTATAACGACGCATCATGGTTTCTGCATGGCTCGCCGGCCCATGTAGTAACGGTAATGCCTGATAATTCTTGGGTGTGACTTCCGTGAAAATAACACCACTGTCACTTAATAAACGTCCTGTCCCCCAACGCGCAATCGCATGATGCGGCATTACCCGCACCCGAATGCCATTTGGCCAGGCTCGGGACACCACGACCCGATCCACCCAGGACAATTCCAGGGTACGATCACGGATCGCTTCCAGATCCGAAGTAAAATAGTTTTCGGTCACAATCGGTGACACATACTGCATGACCTGACGCTGTTCAGCAGCCGAGCGCGTACCCACGACACCCAGCTCTGCCACGTCACTATTGGTCATGACTTTATATAAGCCCAATATTCCAAAGGCCAGCACCAGTAGCGCAATACACAACAATAACCAGCCACCAAAATTGGTCAGCTTTTCTTTGCGTGTTGGCGGCTTGTCGTGAATTGAAGTAATCGCAGCACGTTTACGGCGCATGGAAACAGGAAGTTGAGCCATATTTAGTGTGCCGAACCAGTCAAGGTCTGTTCCAGAATCGCCACACACAGCTCATCAAAACTGTATCCGACTGCAGCTGCCGCTTTTGGCACCAGTGAATGACTGGTCATGCCTGGCACGGTATTCACTTCAAGCAACCAGAAGTTGCCCTGTTCATCCTGCATGGCATCAATCCGGCCCCAACCGCTGGCACCGACTGCCTGGAATGCGCGCAAACTTAAGGCTTTTAACTGCTGCTCTTCAGCTTCAGTTAAACCACATGGAATGCCATATTGCACATCATTACGCTGATATTTCGCTTCATAATCGTAGAAAGCAACATCTTGAGGCGGTTCAAGACGAATCACAGGTAGCGCCTGACCATTTAAAACCACAATGGTGTATTCACGGCCGGTAATCCATTTTTCTGCCATCACCACGGCATCATGTTCAGTTGCCTTGGCAATTGCTTCGGCAAAGTCTTCAATTTTTTCGACCTTGCTCATGCCGATACTGGAACCTTCATGCACTGGTTTAATGATGAAAGGCAAGCCTAAAGCATTAACAATCTCGGTCGCATCAGAGTCTTTGGTGACAATGCGATACGGTGCTGTCGGCAATTCCGAACCCTGCCAGACCTGCTTGGTCTTGACCTTGTCCATGCCGATCGCAGAACCTTGTACACCGGTACCGGTATACGGCACGTTTAACCATTCCAGTGCACCCTGAATTTGGCCGTCTTCCCCGCCACGTCCATGCAATACAATAAAAGCACGATCATAATTTACCAGTTCTGTGACACTACGCTCCTGCGGGTCAAACGCTTCCGCATTAACCCCTGAACGCACTAATGCCTCAAGTACCGCCGCACCACTGTCTAGAGAAACCTCACGCTCTGCAGATTTACCACCAAGCAACACGGCAACTTTTCCGAATTTTGAAGCATTTGACACGTTTATATCCTTAAACTTTTTTCAATCTGGTCAATTCAATTCAGTCATGCAAGATGACTATTTTATATATAAGTGATTTTGCGCAAGCTCGACTGAGATTGCTCCAACATTACCTGCGCCCTGGGTTAATAACAAGTCATTTGCTTGCAATACTTTTCTCATGATCTGATTCAGGTTGCCGTCCGCTGCATCAACCAGAATCGGCTCGACTTCGCCACGTAGACGAATGCTGCGGGCCAAAGTACGGCTGTCCGCCCCGACAATCGGTTTTTCACCGGCAGGATAAACATCCAGCAACAATAACTGGTCTACAGTAGAAAGCACTTCCACAAAATCATCAAAACAGTCACGGGTACGGCTATAACGGTGTGGCTGGAACATCATTACCAAACGACGGTCTGGATGACTTTGACGCGCGGCTTTAATCGTCGCTTCCACTTCTTTTGGATGGTGACCATAGTCATCCACCAGTTTCACATTACCACCGTCAATTTCAAACTCACCCTGAACTTCAAAGCGGCGACCCACACCACTAAAACCTTCCAGTGCACGGCAGATTGAAGCATCCGACACGCCTTCATCGGTTGCTATACCAATCGCGGCCAGGGCATTCAGCACATTATGCAAACCTGGCTGGTTGACCGTTACACGCAATGGCTCACGCTCTTTACGCAATACGGTAAAGTGGGTTTGCATGCCATCCTGATCAACATCTACTGCGCGGATGTCATTGTCTTCATTGAAACCATAAGTCAGTAACGGACGTGCAATTCGCGGCATGATTTCACGGATATTGGCATCATCACCACAGACTACGGCCAAGCCGTAAAATGGCAATTTTTGTAGGAACTGGATAAAGGTATCTTTCAGGACATCGAAGCTACCGCCATAGGTATCCATATGATCGGCATCAATATTGGTCACCACGGCAGCCATCGGTTCCAGGTGCAGGAAAGAAGCATCTGACTCATCGGCTTCGGCCACGATATAACGGCTGGCACCCAAGGCTGCGTTCATACCGGTACGGTTCAGTAAACCACCGATCACATAGGTTGGATCCATGTTTTCTTCAGCCAGCATACAGGTGATCAGGCTGGTGGTCGTGGTCTTGCCATGCGTGCCGGCAACGGCAATACCATGACGGTAACGCATCAGTTCACCCAGCATTTCCGCGCGGCGAACCACAGGGATACGATTTTCAATCGCAGTTTTAATTTCCGGGTTTTCCTGATCAATCGCGGTAGACACCACGATCACATTAGCACCTTTAATATTATTTGCAGTATGTCCGATATAGACTTTAATGCCGTTTGCTTCCAGCTGCGCTGTGGTCTTGGAAGCCTTGATATCTGAACCAGACACTTTGTAGCCTTGGTTTTTCAGCACTTCTGCAATACCACACATGCCTGCACCACCGATCCCCACAAAATGAATGTGTTTGATACGGCGCATTTCCGGCACTTTGATTAATTTTTTCGCTTGTTCAGCTGGGGTTACTGGAGACATAGTTTACTCGGATGATAATTCTTGAATTAAACGGACCACATGTTGAGTCGCATCGGGTTGAGCCTGGCGGCGTGCTTTCACGGCCATTTCCATTAACAGCTGGCGATTCAGCATCGGCTCTAATAAGGTTTTTAAACTGTCCGGGGTCATAGTGGCCTGCGGGCAAATCTTTGCCGCATTGATATTGGCCAGGAAACCGGCATTGGCCGTCTGGTGATCATCGACCGCACTTGGCAGCGGCACAAAAATCGCAGCGACCCCGGCAGTGGCAATTTCAGTCACGGTCAATGCACCGGCACGGCAAATCACCAGATCGGCATCAGAATAGGCGTTGGCCATATCTTCAATAAAGGGCTGGACTTCAACTTGCAGATTGGCCGGTGCATTTTCATAAAGTGCCCGTGTCGCCTCGGCATGATTTTGCCCACACTGATGATAGACATTTAAAGGTACATTCAGTTGCTTTAAGGCTTCCGGAACCCGTTCATTTAAGGCTTGCGCCCCCAAGGACCCGCCAACGATCAGAATACGTAAAGACAATCCAGCCTTGTCACGCTCCTGATAACGCCAGGATGGATTTAAAATTTCGCTAATTTCCTGTCGTACCGGATTACCCGTAGTCACGACTTTATCTTGGGCCGGAAAGGTATTTGGAAAAGCCTGGCACACCGTCTTTGCCACACGCGACAATTGGGTATTGGTAAAACCGGCAACTGCATTCTGCTCATGGATCAGCACCGGAATACCTAAAATACGCGCAGCCAGACCACCCGGCCCGGCTACATAACCACCAAAGCCGGCGACGGCATCGACCTTGAGCTGTTTCATGAATTTCATGGCGCTCAGGGTTGCTTTCATAATTTTAAAAGGGGCCAAGGCTTTACGTACAAAACCATTGCCCCGTACACCCTGAATATCAATCTGATAAATGGGAATATTCTGGTTTTTTAATAGACGGTTTTCCATGCCTGCGGGTGTGGCCAACCAGGAGACCTGTATACCTTGTTGTTGTAAATCTTTGGCAACAGCTAACGCTGGAAACACATGTCCACCTGTACCTGCGGCCATCATCATGACATGTTTAGGCTGTTTTTGCTGAGCGTCGGTCACGGTTTAATTCTTCAATACTAAAAATGGAGCAGGAAATCTGATTTAAGTAATCAATTGTAATCACAAACCTCAGGCCATGAAAGTTTATTTACTTTATTTCAACAAGGCTTTAATTGTTTTTTTCACGCAAATTTCAAGTTTGGACTCGTTTTATTTATAAGGTCTGCACTTTTCCTTAGACTTAAGTGAAGCATCATATCAATTTTAAACTTACTTTTCATTATATTATCAATAACCTTGCCACGGACAGGGCTTTATTTAGAACCCTTTACAGCTCACTCCCGGTCAATCCATATCCTATCATCGACTAATGAGCTTAGGCTTAAATCCTATCAATTTTATAAAACTTTCATGTTATTCATATCTATATATGAATGATGCTTGATGTACAAGCAGATGCTTTAAATGGACTCAGTTCGGATAAATGTCAAAAATATCATGTCATGATGTATGGATTATCTTGGCCGGTTATCTGGCTGCGATCCATGTCGGCAAACTTTCGGCCGTGATTCCTGTATTGCAGCAGGATTTAAACCTGAGTTTTACCCAGGCTGGTTTTTCATTAGCGTTGGTGCAGGCTGCCGGAATGCTGTTTGCGTTATGCATTGGCGCCTTCTCGGAAAAAATGGGATTAAAGCGCTGCCTGATCATGGCCTTAATCATTTTAGGGCTGAGCAGTTTTGCCGGGCTTTGGATTACGCAGCCTGCCACTTTATATGTATTGCGCTTTATGGAAGGAATCGGGTTTTTAACCATTTCCTTGTGTGCGCCAGCAATTTTAAAACGTACCAGCCGCGCTGAGACACTGAATTTCAAGAGGGGACTCTGGAGTTCCTATATGGGCATCGGTGTCAGTCTGGCCGTATTGACGATTCCTCTCCTGCTTGAATATCTGGACTGGCAAATGATCTGGGCCATTTTGGGCTGCCTGTGCCTTGTCATTGCTGGCATGATTAAACAATATTTAAATATTGAACCTGTCTTGGTAACACAGCCAGACTCTTCACAGCCAGCTACGGAAAACACCTCATTCTGGCAGATTGTTCAAATTACCCTGACCCATCCTCCCATTATCTGTCTGGCGATTATTTTTGCCTGTTATACCAGTCAATGGATTACTGTCACGGGCTTCCTGCCTACGCTGTATGTCGAACAGGGGCTGGACTTAAAACGCGCAGGGATGCTGGTCTCGATAGTCGTGCTGGCCAATCTGGGGGGCACTTTTGGCGCAGGCATGTTGCTGCAACAGGGTTATAGACCGCACACCTTATTGAATACCGGATTTGTGGCAATGCTCTGTAGCAGTTGTCTGGTATTTGCCGCAAATTCCTGGCTCTCATTTGAATTGCAGGTTGCCAGTGCCGTGCTGTTTTCACTGATTGGCGGGATGATCCCGACCACTGTTTTTGCGATTACCCTGCACTATGCACCACGTGCCTATGCAGCAGCGGCCAGTGTGGGTCTGGTTTTACAAATTTCAGCCTGCGCACAGTTTTTTATACCGACCCTGAGCGCTGCGCTGATATCTGCCACTCAATACTGGGCCAATCTTGCCATTATCACCGTCTGCCTTTCGATGCTGGGTATGGTAATGACGGCATTTTTATTTAAGCGTTACCCTAAATAAAAAGATAAAAAGAGCCTGCAAGCAGACTCTTCTTTCACCTAATGCTGCCTTTAAACCTGATTGGCCTGACCTGCTTCCAGCACAGCAAACAGATCATCCGCAATCGAAGTACCAAACTGGGCATCAATTTCACGGATACAGGTTGGACTGGTTACATTAATTTCAGTGACATAATTTCCAATCACATCCAGCCCCACAAAGACCAGACCTTTCTCTCTGAGATACGGCCCTACTTTTGCTGCAATGGCCTTATCAGTTTCAGTCAGTGGGCGCGCCTCGCCCAGACCACCCGCGGCCAGATTACCGCGCACTTCACCATTTTGCGGAATACGGGCCAGACAATACGGCACTGGCTCGCCATTAATCATCAGGATGCGTTTATCGCCTTCGACAATTTCCGGAATATAACGCTGCGCCATGATCGGCTGGGTACCATTATTGGTCAGCATTTCAATGGTTGAACCGATGTTGATGCCATCCTGATACAGGCGGAAAATCCCGGTGCCGCCCATGCCATCCAGCGGTTTTACAATCACATCGACCTGTTCTTTGAGAAATTCACGAATCAGGCTTTGCTGCGAAGTCACCAAGGTCGGAACTTGCAGATGCGGGAACTGGGTCGCGAACAGTTTTTCATTACAGTCACGCAGGCTTTGCGGCTTGTTGATAATCCATGCCCCTTCGCGCTCTGCCTGCTCCAGAATATAAGTGGTATAGACGAAGTTCATATCAAAAGGCGGATCTTTACGCATCAAGACAACGTCATAAGCAGCGATCGACTCTTTTTGTTTTTCGCCAAGTTCATAATAATGGTCGTAGTCTTCAAATACCTGTAACGGCGCGATCAGACCAAAGGCCTTGCCTTGATCGATATATAAATCTTGCTGCAATGCATAACCGAGTTCATGCCCACGACGTGCGGCTGCCCATAGCATGGCCATGGTTGAGTCTTTCTTCAGGTTTACATTTTCAATGGGATCCATCACAACAAGTACGCGCATGTGTCTCTGCTCTTTTTCAAAAAATGACTTGGCAAGGAGTATAGCTTGTGTCGATTCTTTTGTTTATGGTGATTTTGCATGACTTATTTTATATAGGTACTGAGACAGATTGAGCCCACAGGAGGTTTGCCATGCAACAGGCCATTATCGGTTTTCATCTGGATGAAGAACAGCATTGGGTTGCAGAACTGGCCTGCGGACATGGCCAGCATGTGCGGCATACCCCGCCATGGCAAAATCGCCCATGGGTGATGACCGAGCAAGGGCGCAAAGAAAAACTCGGGATGCTGCTGGACTGTAAAAAATGTGAAAAGTGCGAAACTGAAACCTGAACCTATGAAAAAAGTAGTATGTAGGTGACCTAAAAAATAATCTTGTCCAGAATTTGCTAATTTGAGTTACTGCGTTTATGCTTTTATTGCTCAAACATGCAGCGCATTTTTTCAGGGTGTACTTTTGCTCATACGGCTCGTCAAACAGATCTGGTTGGTGATGCTTGTGGTTTTTGCCATAGGCTGGAGCAGTGTGTCTGTCGCATCTGCAAACACCATGCATCTGGTTATGCCGTCTGAAAAAACGAATCCTCATTGTCTGGAAATGACAAAAACCCTCTGCTTCTCACTCGCTGCATAAGACTGATCATCATCAAGATCAGGAACTGATTCAGCCGGACTGTGTCAGTGACAGCACCCAGCAGTCATCAGATTGTCTGGATTGTGGCACTATGGCCTGCCAGAACTTGGTCACCAGCCTGCCCATTACAACGCCCGAGTTAAGCGTGCCTGATCACGGTTATCCGGAAAAAACCCTCCTCCCTGCTTACCATGCCCAGCACCTTGCCGGTTACTGGCAAGAAATCCTGCGCCCACCCAAAGCTTGATCCTGAATTTTTAAATTTTTTTATTCATTAAGGATTAAGTTATGTTGCTTAAAATCAGTCAAAGCCTGTGTCTGGGCTTCGGTCTCATCTCGTCGTCTGCCTTGTTTGCAGCCGTAAAAGAATATCATCTGGTCATTGATGAAAGCCCGATCAATCTCACCGGAAAGACGGTCAAGCGTATCACTGTAAACGGAAAATTCCCTGCACCCTTGCTGGAATTTGAAGAAGGTGATGATGCAGTCATTCATGTACAAAACAACCTGAACAATCAGGATACCTCGCTGCACTGGCATGGCCTCCTCCTGCCCGGGCTGATGGATGGTGTCCCCGGATTTAACGGTTTTCAGGGGATCAAACCGAAACAGTCTTTTACTTATCGCTTCAAGGTTCGTCAAAACGGCACCTATTGGTATCACGCACATTCCAAAGGTCAGGAACAGGATGGCCTCTATGGCGCATTGGTGATTCGCCCCAAAGCACAGACATTACTACCTCCACATGAACAAACCGAACGGGATTATGTGGTGATGATGTCAGATTTTCACGAACAAAGCGGCCAGCAGATTCAGAACAATTTAAAAAAATCGGCCGAATATTATCAGAACCAGCGTGAAACCTTGGGCGATGTACTCCAGCAGGTGAAACGTGATGGCCTGAAGGCCACCTGGTCAGACCGCAAGATGTGGAACCAGATGCGTATGCTGAAAACCGACCTATCTGATGTTACCGGTTATACCTTTCTGGTCAATGGAAAAACGCCGCAACAAAACTGGAGTGGCCAGTTCCAGCCCAATGAAAAAGTCCGCCTGCGTTTCATCAATGCTTCTGCCATGTCGTTTTTCGATGTGCGTATTCCCCAGCTGAAAATGACCGTGGTCAGTGCCGATGGACAACCGGTGCAGCCGGTCAATGTAGATGAATTCCGTATCGGAACCGCTGAAACCTATGATGTGATTGTGGAACCCACTGCAGCGCATTACCAGATTGAAGCGGAATCGATCGACCGCTCAGGCTTTGCCATTGGCAGTCTGCATCAGGCAACTGATTCAAGTAAAGCCCCGGCTCCGGTTCAATTACCAACACCGCGCCCTCGTGCCTTATTGACCATGGAAGATATGGGACATGGCGAACAACATGACATGTCACATGACACACACAGCAGTCAGACCATGCAGACTGCCACAAGTGAACATGATCAACATGCCCAGCACGACATGCATGCAAGTCATAATGCCATGTCCGGAACCAATCAGCCTCATCAGCCGGTTGAGGGCTGGGCCAATATGTCTACGCCTGCAGGGCACAAAGCCTTGCAATATCAAGACCTCAAAGCCCTGACACCACAACCTGATACCCGCGCAGCAGAACGTGAACTGGTGATTCGTCTAGGTGGAACCATGGAGCGCTACATCTGGACCATGAATGGTAAAAAATTCAGTGATGCCGAGCCACTTCAAGTGAAATATGGCGAGCGGATCCGGCTGAAATTTATCAATGACAGCATGATGGCCCATCCGATGCATTTGCATGGCATGTTTATGCAGCTGGAAAATGGTCAGTCTGCTGCAAATATGCCAAATAAACACACCGTGATTGTGCCGCCCGGGAAAACGGTCACGACCTTGCTCACAGCAGACGAACTGGGAGAATGGGCGATTCACTGCCATCTGCTCTATCACATGAGTGCCGGCATGATGAACAAGCTGATTGTGGCACATGTAGATGAAGATCAAACATCTCACCCTTCTTCACAAAAAATGCCTTCAAAACCAGCAGCTGCTCAAGGAGAAAGCCATGCACATCACTAATCTTTTTGTAAAGTCAGTGCTCAGCAGTGCGCTTACCCTAAGCAGTCTGAGTATTTTTGCGGCAGCTTCTAGCGATCATACAAGCCATGCTGAACATCAGCATCATAGCGGACATCATGCCATGCAAGACATGACTGATGACCACGCACAGCATACTGAAACAGTAGATGCTGCATCTTATCAACCACCACCAAAGTTATCACATCAACTGCATGCGCCGAGCACACCACAAAATTCAGTCAGTTCTGCCAGCGAACATGATCATCGTAAAGAACATGGCGCACAGATTTATAGCCAGATTATTCTGGACCAGAAATGGCAGCATAGTTCAGAGGGAAATGGAGCATTCAAGTCCAAGAACCAGGCCAGAGTCGGCACGGATGAAAATAAAATCTTTCTCAAGCTAGAAGCCGACAAACATGAATCCCGTCAGGCCGAATATGATGCCAAAGTGTTGTATAGCCGAAATATTTCCGATTTTTGGGATGTGCAGACCGGGGTGCGCTATCGACAGGAAAATTTAGCCGAGCCTGCTACACAACAGCAGAACGAGCGCTTCGATGCAGTATTTGGGCTACATGGCCTGGCCCCCTACTTTTTCGAAACGGATGCTCATGTTTATGTCGGTGAAGATGACTTTGTCGGATTAAAACTGGAAACAGAGCGTGACCTGTTATTGACGCAGAAACTGATTATGCAGCCCTTTGTCGAACTGGATGTCATCCTGAATGATCAGGCAGCGAATGCGAAAAAAACCGGCCTTAGTCATGCCACCTTGGGCCTGGAAACACGCTATGAACTGAGCAAAAAGCTCATGCCTTATCTGGAAGTCGGTTATGAATACAGCAAAGGCAACCAACAGACGGCCTGGCAGCAAAGTTCTGATTCAGAAAAAGGCTGGATCTATGGTGCAGGTCTAAGAATGATGTTCTAAATTTTTGATACAGAAAATTATGCAGCTACGGGATGTGAAACGCCATTCATGTCCCGTAGCGCTATGGCACTATACATTTGACTGAGAAAGATTTTTTAATCCTATGAACTGTACATGTGATGCTTTTCTGCACTTTCCCGCTCATTAAGAGACTTGTTATTTTGCGAAAAACTAGTCTTCATCGTTTTGATTTCCACTGTTACTTTTAGCAACCAAAGTGCCTAACATAATGATAAAGGTACTCACACCGCCAATTAACAGGCTCAGCAGCCCCATTTCTAACATAAAATTACTATCGCCAGTCTCAGGGGCACCCCATAGAAATTGAAGACGATCGCCAAAAATAAAATTGATCGCACATACAAGCAGAAATCCAATCAAGGTGGCAATCAGTAAAGTGACCACCAAGTTCTTCCACATTTTACATCCGACGAACAGGATGATCATGGCCAGTCCAACCATGGTGATGATGGATATAAGTAACACACTGTTCCAGTAATCCATGAGACTCACTCGTATTTGGTTTTAAATTAAAATAAAGAAATTCTTATAGTTAATTTTTCCAATTGAATTTTAATATAGGTGGATTTTTATACACAAACAATGACGATAACTATCTTAAAACTACAAATACTAATTTACCCAAAGTTATAAAATACACTGACTTAGTAAAATCTTGCTGGGTACTGAACGATTTTGATTAACATAAAGTAACACAAACACAACGTGTATTTATTGTTTAGCTTCGCTAAAGCTTAAATGCAAATGATAAAGCTCAAGCAAATCAGCTTGAAATGCTTTAAAAAACAAGAATTGAGCTACTTTTATAAGAAAAATAAATAATAAATATAAAAAACTTGAATATTTTCTGATTTAGGCTATGCTGTGTTTAACTAGAAAAAAGCGTTGTTTAGTTAAGCTTCTTTAAGTGCCGCAGTATTATTTATAATCCTCAGTTTTTTCAGATCTTTATTTCAATTCTTGTTGTTTTTCCAAGTTATCCATAGTCATTTGCATGACTAAAATTATTAAAATTTAACAGGTTATATTATGTCTACTACAGTTACCGGTACAGTAAAATGGTTTAACGAAACTAAAGGTTTTGGTTTTATTCAACAAGAATCAGGTCCTGACGTTTTTGCTCATTTCAAAGAAATCAGCAGTTCTGGTTTCAAAACTTTGTTTGAAGGTCAACGCGTTTCTTTTAGCGTGGTTGATGGTCAAAAAGGTCCAAATGCGATCAATATCGTTGCGCTATAATTTAGCCCAGCAATAAGAAAAAGCACCTTCAGGTGCTTTTTTTAGCTCTGAAGATTCATAATTTTGGTGAAAGGTTTTCTGCTCCTCTATTTAGCTCATTAACAATGAATTTTTAAGAATCATGTTTCTGAATCACTGCTGCTCAGTGGGACTTTATAAAAGATAAAAATGAAAAACCCCTAGCATCCTGCCAGGGGCTTTCCGTATGGGTTCGCTTGGTATAACTCCTGTCGTACCTTACTTTCCTTGTATTTATCTATTGTTATTCTTGTGTGGAACCTCCTGTTCCTGTTAAAGCTATCATAGGAAATTTCCACTATTCAAAACAGCCGCAAAGTGCTGGAATTGATGTAAGCCAATGCTTACAAGAATAGACAGAGATAATAAATTTCAAATGTTTAGCAAATTGAACATCTACAAAAAAAGGAAGCTCAAGCTTCCTTTTCTATGCCAATCTAGGCTTAGATCCCATATTTAACACGGTAATCTTCCATTTTCGCCAAAGCTGCTAGGTCGCCTTTCGCTTCCAGATAGTCCATTAAATCTTTCATGGTAATTAAGGCATGTACAGGAATCTCAAGCTCTTGCTGCACTTCCTGAATCGCAGACAGTTCGCCCTGACCTTTTTCCTGGCGGTCTAGTGCCACTAATACACCTGCAATTTGGGCACCGGCATTTTTCAGGATGGTGACGACTTCACGAATCGCTGTGCCTGCGGTAATCACATCATCAATGATCCAGACTTTTTTACCTTCTACAGAAGCACCTACCAATACGCCACCCTCGCCATGGTCTTTGGCTTCTTTGCGATTAAAACCCCACGGCACACTTACCCCATGATTTTGCGACAGAGCCACAGCAGTTGCTGCCACAAAAGGAATGCCTTTATAGGCAGGGCCAAAAATCACTTCAACATGATCACATTCAGTCAGTTTCGCTGCATAGCCAGAAGCCAGCAGGGTCAAGGCTTCACCATCATTCAACAGACCCGCATTAAAAAAATAGGGACTCACACGCCCCGATTTTAAAGTAAACTCACCAAATTTAAGTACACCGCGTGATAATGCGAGTTCGATAAAAGCTTGCGGGTTAAACTGAGCTGGCGTTGACATGAGGTGCTCCTAAATCCATTAATTAAGGTAAGACTTGCGCATGATACCAAAGAGTAGCTATCCAGGTGATCAAAAAATTCTTCGCGTCGTTTCAATTAATGTCAACGGCTTACGTTCATCTGTCACCAAAGGCCTATTGGAATGGATGGAACAGTCTGATGCCGACGTGATTTGCATGCAGGAAAGCCGGATCACGCATGCGCAGTGGACGGACAAATTCAAGCCTGAAGGCTGGTACACGCACCTGTTTCCTGCCGAGCGTCCGGGTTATGCCGGTACGGCCATTTATAGCCGTCTGCCTTTTGTATCTTTAACTGATGGTCTGGGTTTTGAACTGGCCGATTCACAAGGCCGTTTTATTGCCGCTGAATTTGACTTGGGTTTAGATCAAACTGTACAGATCTGTTCCCTGTATCTGCCTTCGGGTTCATCAGGCGATGAAGCGCAAGCACGTAAAGATCACTTTCTGGAAGAATACGCAAAAATTCTGAAACAGTGGCGCGATGAAAATAAATCGGTGATTGTCTGCGGTGACTATAATATCGTGCATAAACGTATTGATATTAAAAACTGGTCGGGTAACCAGAAAGCCTCGGGTTGCTTGCCGCATGAACGTGCCTGGCTGGATCATATCTACGATGAGCTTGGTTATGTCGATACTTTCCGTGAAGTGCGTAAAGAAGCCGAGCTGTATTCCTGGTGGTCAAACCGTGGTCAGGCGCGTGCCAAGAATGTTGGTTGGCGGATTGATTATCATGCCTGCTCTCCAGACTGGAAAGAGCGAACCGTTAATGCCTGGGTCTATAAAGAACAATGGTTTAGCGATCATGCTCCAGTGATTATCGACTACAGATTATAAAGCCTCACAATTTGATTGAGTGAACAGTTGTTCACTCAATTAAGGCTTATCTCTTACATGACATGACGTATTTTTTGGGTTTATCTCAATGTAATAACATAGCATTATAGCGCTACGGCACAAGGACATGTCAGGACGACAACATAAGGACAGGACGCCGTAGGACGAAAATAAAACAGACTATAGATTTAGCTTGTTTTGCATGGATGTGACATTGGACGTTGGATTGAGACCCGCATGATCAGGATGATTAAATGCGGGTTTTCTATTTCTATTATTCCCAAATTTTTATTTTTCTTATTATTTAGATTGTTCTTTTTCTTGCTGCTCATATTAAAGCTGCTTGATGTCATTTTGATGACATGACTTTTCTGCTATTTAAAATTTTTTCCTTTTTTTCATTTGCTTTTGCATGGTCTGCTGCTGCCAATTTGGTTAAGCTAGTTCATGATTTAAATTTTTTAGATGGCAGCTATGTTAAAAATTTACGGAATTAAAAATTGTAGTTCGATGAAAAAAGCCTTTGATCTGCTGACGGAGCAAGGTCTGAGTTATGAATTTCATGATTATAAAAAACAGGGCATCGATGCTGAAACCGTCAAAACCTGGCTAGATGCCTTGGGTCAGGACGTGGTTCTGAACAAGAAAGGCACTACCTGGCGTAAACTCAGTGAAGAAGAGCAACAGGCCACCCTGTCAAGTGAAAATGCCTTAATTAATGCATTAACCACCCATACCAGTTTAATCAAACGTCCAATCTTGGCAACCTCTACAGGATTTATTGCCGGTTTTGATGAAACAGCTTATCGTAGCTTAGCCCACTAATATCTTGTATTGAATAACACTCATAAAAAAGCCTGACATCGATCAGGCTTTTGTATATCTACTTAAAATAAATTAGTTGGCACGAATCCAAGTCTGGTTACGACCCAATGCCGCTACACCGATGAAACCACGTAGCTCAAGTTTCTTGCCACCGTCTGCCAGCTGGCCTTTCAACTTATAGGTTTTACCGGATTGCGGATCCAGGATCGAACCGCTGTCATAGCTAGTCCCGCCAGCATTTTTTAGACCTTTAACAATGGTCAGGCCTTTCAGAGATTTGTTGTGATATGGACCTTCACATTTCTTGCAGGCATTTTCTTCACCTGGAGTTAACACAGACTGAATACTGGCTGACAAAGTGCCGTTCTTTTGTTCAGTGAATTTAACCATGGCCTTAGGCTGCTTGGTTTTATCATCAATGGTTTTCCATACCGTGCCATTTAAAGGATCCGCGGCATTCGCCAATGCAGATAAGCCTAGTAGTCCTAACGTAAGCGCTATTTTTTTCATTTTTCTTCATTTCCTTAGTCTGAAAATAGACCCATGTAGTATTAAAAAGTCACAACAATTTTTCAATTTTTAGGTGTGACTATTTAGTGTAACCTTGTAAATATGGTTGGTAAATAATCTACACGATCAATAAAAGCACAAAAAGATGGAAGGAAGATGAAGATAAGCCCGCTAACGAAACAATTAATTACAGAAAGCTTTTTAAAAACGGCCATTCGTGCCCCGAGCAGATTCAGTCTTCCACCGAGTTCAATGCGCATTGCTCTGGAACAGATGTGCAAACTTTTCCCTCAGGATAAAACGGTACAGATTCGCTCGCTCCGACTGGCCGGGCTGCGCGCGGAAGAAATTAAGCCACAACAGGAATCGACCCAGCTGATTTTTCATATTCATGGCGGCGCATTTTATTTGGGTTCTTTAAATACCCATCGTGCCTTTATGACTCAAATTGCGGCTCGAACCCAGATGCAGGTGCTGCATGTCGATTATCCGCTATCACCCGAATCTGCCTATCCAGAAGCATTAGAAGCCTTGTTTGATGTCTATAATCTGCTGCTGAATCAAGGTGTTCAAGCCAAAGATATTATTCTGTCCGGCGATTCTTGCGGAGCCAATCTCGCATTGGCGCTGGCACTCAAAATACAGCAGGAAAGTCTTCCACAGGTCAGCGGTCTGATTCTGTTGTCTCCACTGCTGGATTTAACGTTGACCAGTGAATCTTTACGTTATAACCAGAAGCATGATGCCCTGCTGTCTCTGGAAACAGTGCAAACCGGGATTGAATATTATGTGCCGCGTTCAATTGATCGTGGTGATCCGGAAGTTTCCCCCTTTTTCGCCGATTTAACTGGTTTGCCACCGATTCATATTCAGGTGGGCTCTAAGGAAATTCTGCTGGATGATGCTAGCCGTTTTAAAGAAAAAGCGGAACAGGCGGGTGTCGAGGTCGAATTTAAACTGTATACCGGCATGTGGCATAACTTCCAGATGTTCAGTGCCTGGTTCGATGAAGCCAAACAGGCGCTCACCGATCTTGCAGAATTTGCCCATCGTCTGGATCGGGATTAAGCATGATTCAGGGCATAAAAAAGGTCAGCCGTAGCTGACCTTTGAAAAGAGGTTTCAGGTTTTAAATGGCCTGAACCTGCTGCAATGCCGTTTGCAGCGCTTGGGCTTTAACCGCTTCTCCCATATTGACCCCTTCAACGCGAATCACTTCGATATCATTCACACCGGTAAAGTTAAATACGGTTTTCAGGAAAGCTTCCTGAAAATCAGCCGGGCTTTGCTCGCCATAGACACCACCACGGCTGCTGGCAATATACACTTTCTTATTGCCCGCCAAACCCACAGGACCTTGTTCGGTATATTTAAAGGTACGTCCCGCGACACAGATCCGGTCAATCCAGGCTTTTAAGGTCGATGGCAAACCGAAGTTATACATCGCTGCACCAATCACCACGATATCAGCCTGCAAATATTGTTCTAAAATTTCCTCGCCTAATGCCGTCTGTTCTGCATTCTGCCCCATTAAAATTTCGGTGCTAAGATGGGGAATAGGCTGTGCTGCCAGATCCAGATATTCAACTTCAATGGCCTCAGCATATTTTTGCTGCAATTGCTCCACCACGGCCTGAGTTAACTGAC
The DNA here is from genome assembly GCF_044547685.1 of Acinetobacter sp. NPDC052428. GTDB lineage: Bacteria > Pseudomonadota > Gammaproteobacteria > Pseudomonadales > Moraxellaceae > Acinetobacter > Acinetobacter lwoffii_G. The sequence continues at coordinate 65,570 of NZ_JBIUAT010000005.1, read as the reverse complement.
GCGAAATAGAAGCATCTCCTAAAATACTGGAATCAATCTGTAAAATTTTCATGGCTTCGCTCTTTATCTTTGGTTGTTTCTAACAATGCAGCCATTTTAACGATTGACTATATTGAAATAATTAGCACAAATAAAACACATCATCCTGAATTTAGAACAAAACTGCATGCCTCTTAACCTCTTTAATTTTGCTTAGAACCCTTTGACATAGCCTAGATCACTTGTGCTATAGGCAAAGACTGAGCAGATCAGATATCAACTAAATCACAAAAATGTTTTAAATATTGTTGTTTATCAAGCATTCAAACTTATGTTATCTTGTGTAAATAAAGCTATAAATATCCAATAAGTCTTAAAAAATCTGCCATAACAATTAAAGTCAGACCGGGACCATGAAGCGAATATCGCCTGTATTAGAAAAAGTGCTAAGACACAGAATCAAGAAATATCTGGTCGAAGATGAAGTCGTGATGAACTGGCGCATCCTGAAGAAATGCATCCTGATGCTGACCTTGGGATGCGGTGTACATCTGACCTGGCTCGGCTGGGATCTCTTTGTTTTATTCAATCCTGAGTATTGGCAATATGTACAGATTGAACGGGTTCATTCACAAGTCGTGCTAAACGGCAGTTTTTTATTGATTTTAGCCGTGCTGATTTATCCCTGTTATAAATTTCAGGGCAACCGTCTGGTGGAACGTTATCTGCCCTATCTGGCAGTCGGCACCTTTGTGGTTTCGCTGTGCCGGGATGCCTATATTGTCGGGGTGATCAGCCCTGTGGCCACGACCTCCTATGTCTGTTTAATTATGGTGGGACTGGTGCTGTTCCATCGCACGCTGGTTTATAGCATGCTGATTCCAGCGTCAATTTTCCTAGGCGGATGTGCCTATTTAAGTTTCAGTCATCAATTGCCTTATTCACCGCTATTTAATATCGATGACAAGCTTTTCTATAATGGTTTCTGGCTGTTATCGATGCTGTATTTCATTTTGCCAATTCTGGCCGTCTGTATGGTCTTATTCGAGATTCTGCTCAGTCAATGGCGGCATCGTGAGCAGCTGATCAAACAACTGAGTCAGATTGATCCGCTCACTAACCTGTTTAACCGCCGTAGCATCAACCAATGTCTGGATAAACTGAATGCCGCAGCAACTCCGAATTACGCCTTGGTCTTACTGGATCTGGATCATTTCAAGAAAATTAATGATCACTATGGCCATCATAAGGGCGATGAAACCTTAGTTGAAGTGAGTGCTGTGCTGAACCAGCAATTGCGCGAAAGTGATGTGGTCGGCCGTTTTGGTGGGGAAGAATTTATTCTCGTGCTTAAAAATACTAGTCTGGAAAAAGCCGAACAAGTGGCTGAACGCTGCCGTATCGCCATTCAGCAATTGCAGATTTTCAGTGATGAGAGTGAGCTGATTCCGGTGACCGCCAGTTTCGGGATTGCTATTTCTAGCGCGGAATTACGCCCGCAGCAGTTATTGAGTCAGGCCGATCAGGCGCTTTATCAGGCTAAAGCCGGTGGGCGTAATCTGGTCAAAGCCTATGCTGAACCGGTGCCAGCACAGATGCAGGTCTCTTAAACGGGTTCAGCTTTTTAAGACTCGATTATGGATTTTCACTTTGAGCCAGCGCTTGCAGCTGTGCCAGCAATTCTGCCTCGCTAAAGGCACCGGTCAAACGCAAGCCACGAATTTCCTGCTGCTGCGCATTCAAGAATAAATACGTCGGCGGCCCTAGAATTTCCCATTGATTTAACAGCGCTTGATGAGAGGCATTATATTGGCTTAAATCCAGCTTGATCAGGAAATATGGCGCCAGAGCCTGCTGCACCGCTACAGATTTTAAAATACGATGTTCAATCGGCTGACAGGCAACACACCAATCGGCGTAGACATCAATAATGATCTTTTGCCCTTGTGGAGCCTTGTCCAAAATCTGCTGAAATTCTGCTGCACTGCGTGCTACATGCCACTTGGCTTCTGTGCTCGCCTGCTCCACAAAAAAACGCTGACTGTGCTGATATTGACTATAAGCAATATAAGGTACGGCGAGAACCAGACACAGGATATACAGCCATCTTAGACCAGTGCGATGCCAGAAAATCCGGAATAGTACATAGGCAACAAAAGCCATGCCCAAAGCTAAGGATAACCACTGTAAAACGGCTTCTGACATTAGCGGCCGAATAAAATATAGGGCTAATGCCAGCATGATAAAGGCAAAGAGCACTTTAATCTGATTCATCCAGTGCCCGGCTTTCGGTAGAATTCGTGCCCCCAGAATACTGGCCAGCAATAAAGGCGTGCCCATCCCAAAACCCAGGGTAAACAGCAGTAAAGCCCCCTGCCACTGACTTTGTGTCTGGGAAATAAACAACAATGCACCTGCCAGCGGTGCGGTCATGCATGGTCCCACCAGAAGCGCCGAAATCATGCCCATAACGCCCGCACTGACCAGACTGCCTCCCTGCTGCATGGCCTGTGCCCGATCCAGACGATGAACCAGACGTTGCGGCAGTTTGATTTCAAACAGGCCAAACAGATTCAAGGCAAACAGAACAAATAACACACTAAACGCGATCAGGGTCCCCGGTTGCTGCAACCAGCGCTGAAAATTCAGGCCGGCCGAAGACGCAATTAAGCCGAGTACCGCATAGACAGTAGCCATACTGCTGACAAAAGTCAGTGCAATCATCCAGGCTTTCAGTCCTTTACTGTCACGCACGATCAGCGAGGTCAATATCGGCAGCATTGGCAAGGAACACGGGGTAAAAGCGAGTAATATTCCCAAACCGAAGAACAGCAAAAGCCCATAACCCAAAGAGCGCTCAAGCAGTTGAGCTGACCATTTCTGGTCTTGTGCTGCATAGGGGTCAGTTTGTGTTTTGGCTGATGCAGAGAGCTCATCTGCTGCAGACTCTGAGGAATCCGCTGTATTAAACAGGGTATTGTGTTGCAGTGATGACGTATTCAGATCAAGTAAACGCTTTGCTCCTGATGCGGCAGCTTCAAATTGCACCAGACCGGACAAATCGGTCTTGAACTGAATGGTTTGTGGCGGATAACAGATCCGGTCTTTGGCACAACCCTGCCAGCTGACCTGATAGGATTGCCCCGCCTGAGTCGGAATCTGAAACTTTAACTGCTGATAATAAACCTGGGTATGTCCATAGTTATCATCATATAAATCTTCAGCGGGTGGCAACTCAAACGACACCGGCTGGTTGCCCTGCCGGACTTCAATTTTATGCTGATACAGATAATAGTTGTCCGGAATCTGCCAGCTCAGTTCAGCCTGCTGCTGACTGGTAGAGATCACGCTCACAGGAAAGGCCTGCTCGGCAGACAACAATGCAGTTTCCGCCTGAGCAGGACTGCTGAACAAGGTGCTTCCCAAAATAACCGGGACAAGCATTTTCCCCCAGGTCGGGAACTGCGAGTATTTCATCATCTGTGAGTTGAATAACTTAGAACAGCACAGAGAAACCTAGGCCTGAGAAGTAACTTCGATCTGCACCATCCAGATCCACACCGACATTCGCATCTAATTGGACACGATCATTTAAGGCATACATGACCCCGGTACCGAGCGCGTATTGATTATCGACACTTTCAGCTTTACGGTAAATCAGTTCAGAATAACCTGACCAGCGATCAGTAATGCGGTAGCCTAGAGAAGGAATCGCAGACACTGCCCAGTTGCTGTCCTGCCATTCATAACGCATGGTCAGTGCGGTACTGACCAAGTCATTATATTGATACGACACGACAGAACCTAGGCTGTAAATATCTTCTTCATTAGTGAAACCGGCATTGCCTGTTGCAATGATGGCTTCGGCTAGCAAAGCCATACTGAGTTTGTCATCATCCAGATCAATGGCCTTTTTCAGACCAATACTGACATCGCCGAGACCATCATCTTCTTCGGTCTGGCCATTGGATTTAACATGTGTCCAGGTCGGGCCAGCCCAGCCTAAACGCAATTCCAGATCATCACTGAGTCCGGTACGTAACAACATATCTGCACTAAGAGTGGTCGCGGTCTGATCGCCCGACTTGCTATAACGCGCTGTAGGCAAGCCTTGCTCCCAAGCGACATTTCCGACTGGAGTAATTCCAGTACTCAGACCTTCACCTGGTCGATCAAATTCAAAATCTGCTGCGAAAAGCTGTGCACTACAACCGGCCAGTGCAATCAAACCCAAGGTTTTTAATGTTGTCATGTTGGAGCTCTTTATTAAAATTTAACTGAGTTCTTTGGTCATTTTTGCGCCATGCTTGCGAAGCAGTTCTAGCGTCTGTTTTTCTTCGTCTAAAGCTTCTGACCAGTTGATTTCATCAAAATCACAATCAAAGAATAGATCACTGATAGAAGATAAAATAGTCATGCCATCTTCATCTTTGCTATTTGGATCGACTTTTTCATCCAGTAAACGCTGTACGGCAGGCGCGCATGCGGCACTTGCGGCATCCCAGAGCGGACCATAAATTTCTTCTGCATCCCACAGATGCAGATTCACTTTGGCCTGGATCAGTTCTTCCAGAATCTGTAAATGTACCGCCAAACGTGCCTGTTTCTCATCTTCTGAAAGTGGTGTACCAGCTTCATACAGTTCACACACCTCTTCCCACCATTTGAACAGGCCATCTGACCAAACCGAAATCACCGGACCTTTGTCGTGATCAATAAAATTCGGGTTGAGTCCATCTGCCAGCAGCTGTTTGACCTGGTCCAGATTTAATTCTTCGAGTGCTTGCACAAAAAGCTGTTGTTGCGCAGTTAACATGATGGAGCTCACTTTGATTCGTTTTCGACTATTATGCCGAATAAAGCAGGATTTGTTGTGCTTCTCATAACTATATTTTTGTTTAATACGAAAAAAGCCCCGCAGGGCTTTTTCAAATCGGTTCGGCTTACTCTTCGATATCCGCAGTATCTGTGTCTGCTAGGTCAAGAGCACCAGGACGAACATTTTCTTTTTTCTCGATCACATGTTCCAGACTACGTTTCAGTCGGTCAATTGCACCATGGATCGCAGTATCGACATTATGACCACGGTGATTAACTACGACAGGTTTCAAGCCTGCAGGACGCGCTTCAATCATACAGCGAATATCGTCATCGCCGCCTTTGGCGCCATTTTCATCACTGAGATGGACTGAAAAATGGGTAATACGTTCGCTGTGGCGCTGGAATTCTTGATTTAATTCTTCCCGTACATAAGTAATTAAACGATCACTATTCTGAATGTGGTTATCGGTACGAAGCTCAATATTCATATATTACCATCCTCAATCTTTGTAACTTTTGAGTGCAAAATTTTTTATCTTGGCACGTTTGTAGCTTGCTGTTTCGCATCGCATTTCACTTCTTCAAATGATTGGAATCACGCCCTCCATTTTGAATGATGAACACATTTTTGAGTCTGCAGAATCGTGTCCTTATATCTTGAATATCGGCTGTATCTTGGAAATATGCAAGTGATATTTTGGTTTTTTAGCAAAAGAATAATCCATTGTGACAACTGCTTACTCAGCTCAAAAATGCAGGATTTTTCAAACGGAAATTTCACAACCTTTCACACGATTTAATTTGAAATAATTTTTTGGTCAGGCAGATAAATCGCTTAAATAGCACCCAATCAAAAAGCTTAAAAAAAGAGGAATTAAAAGTATTTTTTATCGAAATTAGCTCACTTTTATCTAATAATTTTTCTTATAAGATCTGCATCTAGTAAGCCTTACAGTCCTGAATAGATCATATGCTTTATCATTGTTTAGTGGCTCTTGCAGAACCAGGAAAAGTACTCCGTCGTCATTCGAAAATAACAACCTGCAAAAATGATTTTCAATTGAAATACAAGACTGATCAATCTCACTTGTAGAGGCTGGAAACAGGCTTATAAAACGACCATCATTTGAGATTTTAAAACTAATCTCATTACACAAACTGAACAAAGCTGTTCAGCCTCAGGCTCAAATTAATTGCTAAACAGTCTGTATATTCCCCCTATTTTTACTGGTTTTCTAAACTCCTCATCCTGAATTGAAGTGATTTTATATTTTTAGTCCTACATTCAGTCTTTTAAGGCGCTACATATTCAACTTTATTTAAAAAATAATGCTTTAGAAAAGCATCAGCGAAAGACAATGAAAACTGAGGAAGATGATCGTCTGCATTTAACTAATGAGGGCTGAAATATATTTAAGTCAGCGATCACTTTTAACTTTATTTTTACTTATTAATCTGTATGCTTATTCTGCTTTCTCGGGGGGATAGATTTAAATGAAATTTACACAACTTGCAGCACTTTGTGCATTGGCTTCAACTGCTGTATTTGCTCAAGCAAAACCAGTTTGGCAGGACTTTAGCGTTACAGGTCTTTATGGTGAAAACTATGAAGTTGTAGACGATCAGCAAACCACTTTAACTGTTGAATATGCTGCAAAAGTAAAATATGCAGATGTATTCTTCTTTATGGATCGTCTGCGCGGTGGCGATGATGTTAAAAGTACTTACTTTGAATTATCACCACGTTTAAGCTTAAGCGAAGTTACAGGTCAAAAACTTGCCTTTGGTCCAGTGAAAGATGTGCTTATTTCAACAACGTGGGAAGGTTCAGATAATGCGGACAACTTCCTATATGGCGTAGGTTTTGACCTTGATATTCCATACTTTCAGTATGCAAGCTTAAATCTTTATCGTGCAAACAATGAAAAAGTGTTTGGCAATAAAGACGATTATCAAATGACGCTTACCTATGGCGTACCATTTAAACTGGGTGCTGAAGATTTTCTTGTAGATGGCTTCCTTGATTGGTCAACTGCTGAAAAAGACGCTCAAGCAAGCGAGTTAAACTGGACTACACAGTGGAAATGGAATGCGGGCAAACACATTTCTCCAGACACCCGTTTATACCTCGGTGTTGAACATTCAGTGTGGAACAACAAGTTTGGTCTTAAAAATCAAGACGAAAACAATGTCAGCGCACTTGTGAAATATCACTTCTAATTGCTGTATCATCAAAAGCAGAACTTCGGTTCTGCTTTTTTTTAAACTGTAATTTCAGATCACTCCTACCAGAACAAGAATATGCCTGATTTTGACATTCGACCTGCGACTGAACATGATCTTGAAACCATTCTCGAGATTTATAATCAGGAAGTACTCTATGGTACTGCGACCTGGAACAGAACAGCCTTTGATTTAAACTATTTAAAAATCTGGTTTAAACAGCTTAAAAATCAGAATTTCCCAGTTTTTGTGGTTGAAGATACTCGAAATCAGGTCGTTGCTGGCTATGCCTGTTATGATCAGTTTCGTAGTATTCAGGGCTTTCAACAGACGGTAGAACATTCCATCTTTTTAAACCCGGATTATGCAGGACAAGGTTTAGGTTCCAAATTATTGCAGTATTTAATTGAAGAGGCTCAAGTACAGAAATTGCATATCATGGTCGCAGCGATTGATTCTGAGAATACCTCATCGATTCGCCTGCATGAAAAACTGGGTTTCGTTCAAACTGCCTATATGCCGCAAGTCGGACAGAAATTTGGGCAATGGCGTGATTTGGTCCTCTTACAGCTCAATCTGGATCAAGCTTGATTCATTCTTAGTTTAAAACTATTCCAGAACTGCTTTCTGGACACTACTCTTCAGCTTTTAATACTTGGCCATCACGATATTTTGTTCTTATCCAGTTTAATAAGCACAAGTTCTATTTACTTATACGAGCAGCTATGTTTTATTCAGCTAAAAATCATACTGAATAACACCATGTATAAATCTCTATTGTCTATTGGTCTTTTAAGTTTAAGCACGCTCACTTTTGCTGATTCAGAGTTCGAGAAAGAATTGCGTTCAAGCTGTAGCCAAGTGCAAAGCTATGCAAATAATGGCAAAAAATTCTACGACCAGAAACAATATCAAAAGGCCATAGCGCAATTTGAGCAGCAAGCCGCATGGTCATCCTTTTGTGCGATGAATGTAGAAGACGGCGGTACAGCTTTTTCTGAACGTGATATCACCACGGCATTTAATAATGTCGGTTTAAGTTATGCCAAGCTTGGAAATCCGCAGTGGGCACGTGCCTGGTTTTCTGTCTATCCTAAAGCCCAAAGTAGCCAGTTTAATTTGAAACAGTTGCCTGCACCCAAAAAACCGAAGACTCTTGCAGGAAAATATGTTCGTTATGCAGGTTTTGGTCAATGGAATACGATGGAAGTTAAACGGGCTTCGAATGCCTACCAGATTGAGTTTAATGGACTTTATATGGGTTTACGCAGTCTGATTTATGGTTCTAATATGGGAGAATTTTCAACCCGTATGCCACTGAATAAAACACATACCCAATATCGTTATGACGACTGCAGAATTGATTTGAAATTTCAGTTTAACGCTCAAATTGGACAACAGATTGTGGTGAATAGCAGTAATCCGATGTCTTGCGGTTTTGGACATAATGTCTCGGCGGATGGCATGTATTTAAAGGTTGAGTGATTGCTGATTCAGCGATATCTTATTGCCCTATAACAAACATAATATTCAAAATATTACAGGGAAAATATGGCTAAATTTTTAAATACCAGTGCAACCAATTTTTTCTTAGAAGAACTCATTAAAAATGCCAAAGAACGTCTAATTTTAATCAGTCCGTATTTACGTCTCAATGACCGTATTAAAGAATTATTAGAAGACAAAGACCGGCTAAAAATTGATGTTCGTATTGTCTATGGCAAAAGTGATTTGCATCCCGAAGAAATTAAATGGATTCAAAAACTGGACTATGTCCGTTTGAGTTTCTGCAAAAACCTGCATGCAAAATGCTACCTCAATGAATCGGAATGTATTATTTCGAGTTTGAATTTATATGAATTTAGCCAGGTCAATAACAATGAAATGGGCATTTCAGTACGTAAATATGAAGATGATGATGTCTTTAAAGATGCTTATGAAGAAGCACAGCGTATTATTCGGATTAGCGAAGAAGTCCGGATTAGCTTAGATGAAGTTAAAACAGATAAAGTTGAAGCGCAAACTGAGCGTGAAATAGAACAAGAAAATTTAAAATTCAAGAAATTAACAACAGCAAAACTTGCTTCCAAAGTTGGACTCAAGACTCCCGATTTGCTCGAACAGCTGGTGAATAAAGGCTATCTTAAACTTGAAAATGATAAGCACTTTTTAACGGATACGGGCAAAGCGATAGGCGGTGAATTTAGAACCGGACAATTTGGCATGTACTTTCTTTGGGATGAAAATACAGAAATCTAATTCCTTCAAACCTCCCTTTCTTACGCTTCGATATAAAGCAGTGCTTATATCTTGCTCAGGGAAGCTTTCCCCTCTCCTGAACGAACTTTAAAGCACTGCTTTTAAAGTAAAGTGCAAGAGAGGGTTAGGGTGAGGGAAATTAAATCGCCACCAACTCCCGAATTCCCTTCTCCGGCATTTCACTGCCTACACCTTGTGCTACCACTTGACCACGTGCCATCACGGTATATCCATCAGCAAGTTCTTCAGCAAAGTCATAGAATTGCTCAACGAGGACAATCGCCATCTCACTGCCATCCGCCAGTTTACGAATGACGCGACCAATATCTTTAATGATTGATGGCTGAATACCCTCAGTCGGTTCATCCAAAATCAGCACACGGGGTTCAGAAGCAAGTGCACGCGCAATGGCAAGCTGCTGCTGCTGTCCACCGGATAAATCTCCGCCGCGGCGGTGCTTCATTTCCTCCAAGACAGGGAAAATTTCATACAAATGTTCAGGCACTTTACGTGTCTTTGTTCCTTTAAATTTCGCCATTCCAATCAGGATGTTTTCCTCCACTGTCAGCGTTGAAAAAATATCTCGACCTTGTGGCACATAAGCCAAACCTTCACGTACACGCTGTTCAGGACTGAGCCTGGATATGTCTTTACCATCCAGCAAAATCTGTCCGGATTTAATCGGTAAAATACCCATCAGACATTTAAGGAGCGTGGTTTTCCCCACCCCATTCCGTCCAAGCACCACCGAACATTCACCCACTGGTGCGGTCAACGACACATCACGTAAAATATGACTGCCACCATAAAATTGATTGACGTCTTTGACTTCTAACACCTTGGTCTCCTTAACGTCCTAAATACTTTTCAATGACATCTTCATTGGCCTGAACCTCAGCCAATGTGCCTTCTGCCAAAATTGCACCCTGTGCCAAAACCGTGACTTTTTCACTGATGGTGTCGATAAAGCTCATGTCATGCTCAACCACAACGAGGGTGTGATTTTTCTTGAGTTCTAAACACAGCTCCGCCGTGCGCTCGGTTTCGGCATCGGTCATGCCTGCTACAGGTTCATCCAGTAAAATCAGTTTTGGACGTTGCATCAACAACATGCCGATTTCTAACCATTGCTTTTGACCATGCGACAGCAAGCCAGCAGGTTTATTAATGAACTCTTGCAGACGAATTTGCGCAAGTGATTCATCCAGGGCATTTTGGGCATCGGGATCGAGTTTGCTAAAGAAACTCTTTTTCACGCGCTTGTCTTTGGGTGCTGCTAGAAGCAGATTTTCCATGACGCTGAAATTTTCAAACACCGTCGGTTTTTGGAATTTACGTCCAATGCCTGCTTCAGCAATTTGCTCGGTACTCATTTTGGCTAGGTCATAGTTTTGCCCGAAAAATGCAGCGCCTTCAGTTGGACGGGTTTTTCCGGTAATCACATCCATGAGGGTGGTTTTCCCCGCCCCGTTCGGTCCAATGATGCAGCGTAATTCCCCTTCTTCGATATACAGCGATAAATCATTTAGGGCACGAAAGGCATCAAACCAGACACTGACTTTTTCCAGATACAATGCAATGCCATGGGTAAAGTCCGCGCCTTGTTCTTTTGGGCGACCATAGCCTTCAGAAGCATGACCACCATGCGGTTGCAGGATCTCGCTCATTCGCTACGCTCCTTTTTAAAACGGTCAAACAGACCAATAATGCCTTTTGGCAGGAAGATGGTCACTACAATAAATAACGTACCCAAAATCAACAGCCATGCTTCAGGATAAGCCGAAGTAAAATAGGTTTTTACTCCATTGATTAAGCCTGCCCCAATCAATGGACCAATCAGCGTGCCACGTCCACCCGCTGCCACCCAGACTGCCATTTCAATCGAGTTCACCGGGTTCATTTCACTTGGGTTAATAATGCCGGCTTGTGGCACATACAGTGCCCCTGCAATGCCTGCAATCACCGCAGATAGCACCCATGCCGAGAGCTTGTACCACAAGGTACGGTAGCCCAAATATTGCAGACGGTTTTCGCTGTCACGAATTGCACCGAGTACACGGCCATAAGGTTTATTCATTAAATGACGTAAACCAATAAAGCACAGCAACAATACCAAAGCGGTGATAAAGCACAAACTTGCCCGCATCGATGCCGAGGTAATGTCCAGGCCTAAAATGGTTTTAAAACCGGTAAAGCCGTTGTTGCCACCAAAGCCGGTTTCATTACGGAAGAAAAGTAATGCAGCGGCAAAAGTCATAGCTTGGGTAATAATCGAGAAATACACGCCTTTAATTTTGGAACGGAAGGCAAAGAAGCCGAAAATAAAGGCGATGATGCCCGGCACTAATACCACCAATACCAATGACCAAAGGAAGTATTCCGTACCGACCCAAAACCATGGCACTTCCGTCCAACTAAGGAAGCGCATAAAGTCAGGAATGCCATCCCCTGCAGACTGGCGCATTAAGTACATCCCAAAGGCATAACCGCCAAGGGCAAAGTACAAACCATGTCCTAAACTTAAAATTCCGGCATAGCCCCAAACTAAATCCAGTGCCAAAGCGACCAGAGCCAAACACATGATTTTGCCAATCAAGGTGACCCAATACGCAGATAAATGCAGGGTTGAATCGGCAGGTAACAGGTGTAACCATGGCAATGCCAATAAAATGGCAAAGCATACGGCAATCGCAATGCCACTATGCGGTTTGTCGGATAATAATTGTGTAATCTTCATGTGCTTACTCCACAAAACGGCCTTTGATGGCAAACAAACCTTGTGGACGTTTTTGAATAAACAAAATCACAAGCACCAAGAGAACAATTTTTGCCAGTACTGCACCAATGCCAATTTCCAAGGCGGTACCGCTAATACCCAGACCAAGTGCTGCAAGAACTGCACCCCATACCTGACCAACACCACCAACCACTACCACAAGGAAGGCATCAATAATGTAGTTTTGACCCAGATCAGGCCCGACATTACCCACTTGTGCCAAAGCACATCCGGCGAGTCCTGCAAGACCTGAACCTAAACCAAAGGCCATCATGTCGATACGGCTTGAACGAATACCAACGGCTTGTGCCATTTGACGGTTTTGCGTCACCGCACGTACAAACAAACCAAAACGGGTTTTATTCAGTAGGTAAACCAACAACAAAAGCACTGCAATGGTGAAGACAATAATCGCAATACGGTTATACGGCAGCATTAAACTTGGGGTAATGGAGATCCCGCCTGATAGCCACGAAATATTCGACACTTCGACATTTTGCGCACCAAAAGTCATGCGTACCAATTGCATCAAAATCAGGCTGACCCCAAAGGTTGCAAGCAAGGTTTCAAGTTGACGACCGTATAATGGACGAATCACGGTACGTTCAATCAACATACCGATCAGTCCACTCACCAAGAATGCCGCAGGAATCGCGGCGATTAAGTACCACTCGACATAGCTACCCAAATAGCTTTTAAACAGACTTTGCACCACATAAGTAGTATAGGCGCCAATCATAATGAGCTCACCATGCGCCATATTGATGACACCGAGCAAACCATAAGTAATGGCTAAACCGAGTGCTGCAAGCAGTAAAATACTCGCAGTACTCAGCCCTGAAAATAAATGCCCAGTCCATTCACTGGCTTGAATCCGGGTTTTAATACTGCTTTTCGCTTCAAGCAAAGCCGCTTTCAGCTCAGAATGGATATTCGGCTGTGTCAGCTCATTGTCGATCATCGCCAAGACATCGGGACGATTGGAGTCTTGCAAGGCTTTCGCCGCTTGAATTTTAACTAAGACATCTGCATCTTGATAATCCAGACGCGCTTTAAGCTGGGCCAAACGGGCTTTGACTTTGTTATTTTGTTCGTTCAAATACAGGGCATTGATGTGAGCAACATTCAGCTCTGCCAAGTTGCTTTCATAAATATCAATCGCTTCTAAACGCTCGGAAGCATCTTCAGATTTGAGTTTTCTTTGTGCCAAACCAAAGTTGAGCGCTTTACGCAAGGTATTCACCAAAGTCACTTGTGATAAGTCACTCGGCCAATCTGCAACGATGCCTAGACTCGGATAGCTGAGTAATTTTTCGTCCGATTCTAAAATATAGGTTTGACCATTAGCCCCACTATAAAGCTGCTCGTTTTCAACATATTCTGCAAGCTGATCTAACTGTTCGATACTGCCCGGCCATTGCTTCAGTAAAGCACGGCGCTGGGCAAAATCACCTTGCACAAATTGCTGGATTGCATCTTGTTGTATTGCTGCAGTCAATGCAGTGCTATTTGAGGATTGTTCTGCTGATACCAGTTGCACACAAATAACCTGTACAAATACCAGAAAAATAGCGGCGATATTCACGCGAATATTCATTATATTCACCCCTATTCCATTGGAAATTTTCCGTGGAGAGTAAGAAAAAAATCAGAGGACACCTGCCACGGCTGTGGCAGGCAAAAGATAGCTGTTATTTCGGAATGTACGGGCTCCAAGGCTGTGCCTGGATGGCTTGTGGCGTCTTATAGACCACATCAAACTGACCATCGCCACGAATCTGACCAATCATGACCGGCTTGTGTAAGTGATGATTGCTTGCATCCATTTTTAGGGTATAGCCCGATGGTGCTTTGAATTCCTGACCTGCCATCGCTTCACGGACTTTATCGACCTCTGTAGAACCTGCTTTTTCAACGGCTTGCTTCCACATGTTAATCCCGACATAAGTTGCTTCCATTGGGTCATTGGTCACGAGCTTGTCTGCATTCGGCAGTTTGAATTCCACTGCATACTGCTTCATTTTGTTGGTAAATTCTGTATTGACCGGATTCTTCACTGACATGAAATAGTTCCATGACGCCAAATGACCGACCAATGGCTTGGTGTCAATACCACGCAGTTCTTCCTCACCCACCGAGAACGCCATGACGGGAATATCAGAGGCTTTAATGCCCTGATTACCCAATTCACGATAGAACGGCACATTCGAGTCGCCATTGATGGTCGAGATCACCGCAGTCTTTTTACCAGCTGCGAATTTTTTCACATTGCCTACAATGGTTTGATAGTTGCTATGACCAAATGGCGTGTACTCTTCCATGATGTCCGCATCAGCCACGCCTTTAGACTTTAAAAAAGCACGTAAAATCTGGTTGGTGGTACGTGGGTAAACATAGTCTGTACCGAGCAGAACAAAACGCTCCGCTTTACCGCCCTCTTCACTCATCAAGTATTCCACGGCTGGAATGGCTTGCTGGTTAGGCGCAGCACCGGTATAAAAAATATTTTTGGATTGTTCCTGGCCTTCGTACTGTACGGGATAGAACAATAAGCCATTCAGCTCTTCAACCACTGGTAAGACAGATTTACGTGACACCGACGTCCATGCACCGAAAATTACCGCGACTTTGTCTTGGGTAATCAGCTGACGTGCTTGCTCTGCAAACAGTGGCCAGTCAGATGCTGGATCGACCACCACAGGTTCCAGTTTTTTACCCAGTACCCCACCATTATCATTGATTTCCTTAATCGCCATTAAGGCCGTATCTTTCAGTGAGGTCTCAGAAATTGCCATCGTGCCTGACAATGAATGCAGGATCCCGACTTTAATCGTGTCGCCGCTGTCTGCGACTTTGCTTTCTGCGGCCGGGGCTTCTGCTTTTTCAGCAGATTTTGAACATCCCGTTAATGCAACAGCCCCTGCCATGGTTGCGGCTAAAATACTTTTTGAAAATAAATTGCGTTGGAACATCAGATTTTTCTCCAAACTTTATAATGGTGCATTTTTCATGCTTGTCTTGTTGTACATCTGGATGGAGTGATTCAATTTCTGTGCCAAGGCTTCAAAAAATACAAATTTTTAATTTAACAGATTTCACATTTATATTATGAATCATTGATTTAGTAATACTAAAAAGAATTAAACCTGTATTTAAATGCTGTATCCGAGCTTAACTCTAAGTAGGTCGCGCAAAGAGCAATGAAAACATGGCAGAAGTGAGATAGAAGATGATGTACAAATAAAGTGCAGCATTTTGAATAATTTTTGCACTGTTTTAAAACAAAAAATCCCGCACTTGCGGGATTTTTTGTTGCTTAAATTCGATAGTTTAAACCACCAAATCAGCCAGATTACCTTTTTGCTCTAACCAGTCTTTACGGTCACTGGCACGTTTTTTTGCCAAGAGTTTATCCAATAAACCTGCGGTAAAATGCGCATCATCTAAATCCAGTTGCACCAAACGGCGCGTGTTTGGATCAAGTGTGGTTTCACGTAACTGGCTGGCATTCATCTCGCCCAGACCCTTGAATCGGGTAATTTGCGGATTCTTGGTTTTGCATTTTTTCAGAATGCTATTCAGTTCGTCTTCATCTAAAGCGTAGTGCACATCTTTATTGTCATCGATTCGGAATAATGGCGGCATTGCGACATACAAATGCCCCTCTTCTACCAGAGTCGGGAAATGCTTCACAAACAAGGCACACAGCAAAGTCGCGATATGCAAACCATCCGAGTCGGCATCGGCCAGAATACAGATCTTGCCATAACGCAGCTCCGATAAATCATCCGAACCCGGATCAACGCCAATCGCAATCGCGATGTTGTGTACTTCCTGAGATGCTAATACTTCATCCGAAGAGACTTCCCAAGTATTCAGGATTTTTCCACGAATTGGCATAATCGCCTGGAAGTTCTTATCACGCGCCTGCTTGGCCGAACCACCCGCAGAATCCCCTTCCACAATAAACAGTTCTGACTGATCCAGATCATGGCCTACACAGTCCGACAGTTTCCCCGGCAAGGTTGGACCCGCGACAATTTTCTTACGTTCTACTTTTTTCGCTGCTTTGAGACGGCGACCGGCTTTGGAAATGGCCATTTCTGCCAGTTGCATGGCGATGTCAGAATTCTGGTTCAACCATAATGCAAAGGCATCTTTGGCAATATTCTGCACAATTCCAGCTGCTTCACGGCTCGATAGACGTTCTTTAGTCTGACCTGAGAATTGCGGCTCCTGAAATTTCAGCGACAGGATATAATTGACGCCGTCCCAGACATCTTCGGCAGAGAGTTTCATATTCCGCGGCAGCAAATTACGCAGTTCACAGAATTCACGCATCGCATCGGTGACGCCTGAACGCAGACCATTCACATGCGTTCCGCCTTGTGCGGTCGGAATCAGGTTGACATAAGATTCCTGGACGCTTTCACCCCCTTCGACATTCCAGCAAATTGCAAATTCTGCGCTGGCACGTTCCGCATCGCCTGTGGCAACAAACGCCGGTGCCGGAATAATTTCACGGTCTTCCAGCTCGTCCATCAAATAATCAACCAGACCATTTTCAAACTGCCAGGTGATCTTTTCATCATTGATCTGATCAACATAGTTGATCTGTAAGCCCGCCGCCAAAACAGCTTTGGCTTTGAGATTATGTTTTAAAGCTTTGAGGGCAAATTTAGGAGAATCAAAATATTTGGCTTCAGGCCAGAATTGTACCGTAGTTCCTGATACCCGTTTCGGTGCCTTACCTGCCAGTACTTCAAGCGGTGCAACCGGTTCGCCATTTTCAAAGGCCATTCTGTACAGGTTACCCTGACGCTGAACTTCGACCTCTACACGGGTCGAAAGCGCATTGACCACTGAAATCCCGACGCCATGCAAACCACCGGAAAACTGGTAATTATCGGTGCTGAACTTACCGCCGGCATGCAGTTTGGTCATGATAATTTCAATACCGCTCTGGCCATATTCAGGGTGAATATCCACCGGCATACCACGGCCATTGTCTTCGACTGATAAAGAACCATCTTTATAGACCGTGACGGTAATCTTGTTGGCATGCCCTGCCAGTGCCTCATCGACAGCATTATCAATCACTTCCTGTGCCAAATGGTTGGGACGAGAAGTATCGGTATACATGCCCGGACGACGACGGACCGGATCCAGACCAGATAAAACTTCAAGAGATTGAGCCGTATATTGAGACACGTTATTCGGTTTCCTTTTTTATGCAGTCCAATAAAAACTGTAAGACGAACGGAATTTTTTCCGCAAAATCATCCATCCCGTGACTGCCATGCGCTTCAGTCATCAGCATTGCAGGGGGATGCGCAGCACTATAATAACGATGTGCTTCACGATAATCCAAAACTTCATCGCCTTGTTGCAGCAGAACCAGTATTTTGTCTGCATCTTGTGCAACAGGCAGGGCCAATTGCTGCAGTTGTAACAGATCTGCCTCATCCAGACACCAGTTCGGATGGACTTGATAAGGCAGTTGCTCGTCAAACAGTTCACGAAACAGTTGCCATGGTCGCATTGCCGGATTGATCAGTACAGCAGGCACAGCATGCTGTGCGACCAGATGTGTCGCATAAAATCCGCCGAGACTGCTGCCCAGTAATGCCACATTATGCATCGATTCAATCAGTTCAGAAACATGCGCAATGGCAGCGTTCGGTGACATGTTTAAATCGGGTAAATGTACCTGAATTTCAGGATACTTTGCACAGTAATGTTGCAGCAATTTCCCCTTGATCGAGTTTGAATTACTCTTAAAACCATGCAAATAAATGATATTCATGAACTACCAACAAAAAACCCATCAATCATCAAAATTTAATTTAAATAATGTGAAGTACACTACGTTATAAGACCAGTTAATTGCTTAAATTGTCTGACAAAAAAGCCCAAAATCTTTTCTCATTCTCGTTATTTTAAGCTGAGGCCCTCAAAATCAGGAAACTCAACAAGAAAAAGAATTTATACCGCGAAGTTCTTTAAAAAGAAAGATGGCACCACATACGGCTCATTGAAAGGACAGGATCAGATGCCAAGTTTGACACCGTTACATGAAACCTATTGTCGATGGGATCGGACCCCGCCGAGTCAGGCCGATGTACTGGAAGGTCTGGCGCAGCTGGTGACGATGCGCTTTAACGATGTGATCCAGGAGCTGGTCAAGAGTATTCAACGCGAAATCTTAATGAGTATTTTCGGTTTAAGTGAAAATAATTCAGAAAAGATTCAGAATATTCCTTCAATCGTGCGGCTCTATCAGATGTCCTATGACATGCTGTTTCATTATGGCAATACCCTGATTGCCCCTGCTTTGCGCCAGATTATTGAACGCTTTCCTAAACTGCACAATAAACCGCTGACACCTTCCTTGCATTTTCTGGTCAGTGTCTTAAATGGCATTATCGGGGATTATCTGCTGAAATATCAGAACCCTCTAGCCCTGCCGATGGTGATCTATGACCATTATGGCTCGCTGCAAAAAGGTGAGCTGAGCGGTCGTATTACCCTGTTTGTGCATGGCTTATGCATGAACCATTTAGACTGGTCGAATCGCAAATATGAAGGCATTGGGGCAAAATTACTGGCGCAGCGCGACCGCAATACCATGCTCTATCTGAATTACAATACCGGACGCCGGATTTCTGCCAATGGCCACAGCCTGGCGAATACCTTACAGGATCTGATTGCTCGCAATCCGAGAATTACCAGTATTGACCTGATCGGGCATAGCATGGGTGGTCTGGTCTCTCGTAGTGCGCTGTTTTATGGCAAGCAGAATGTCTATAGCTGGGTCAATATGGTGGAAAATCTGGTCTGTCTGGGTTCACCGCATCATGGTGCAGTACTGGAACGTTTTGGCTTTAGCTTGCAGGACAAACTTGGACATTTTCCACTGATCCGGCTGCTTGGCCATCTGGTCAATATTCGCAGTAACGGTATTCTGGATTTGCGCCATGGCAGCGTCCGGGATGATGACTGGGAGCATAATCCACTTCGGATCGGCTTTATGGATGATCACCGTAAACCTGCCCCGATTCCCTCTCATATCGACACCTATCTGGTCGCCGGCACCATCGAATTTGAAAACCGCAAGAACAAGACCTTGCATGTGATTGGTGATTATCTGGTCAGTATTAAAAGTGCTTTGGGCGAGCACCCCAATCCGCGTTTCCAGCTCAAAGTCCCGGATGCAAACAAGGCGATTTTCTACGGCCTGAACCATTTTGAAATTCAGTATCATCCGCTGGTGGCCGAGCAGGTGGCGCGCTGGTTCTATCCAAGTATAGAAGATGAAGCCTTTGATCAGATTCATGAATATGTGATGGATCTGGACAGTCTGGAAGGCATAGCCCTGACCTAAACTGAAGCAAATAAAAAAGCCCTCGATTGAGGGCTTTTTTATTAAATACGGAATTAATATTTATCTCTGAGTCGTTTAACCGGTGCCTTTTTATATTTACGCAGTAGTTGCCACAGGCTAATCAGCAATAAAATACTGAAAAAGATCAAAGACCAGACAGGCAAGGATTGACCCAAGAAGGTCCAGTCAATCGCGGCACATTCCCCTGAACCATTTAAGACCTGTTGCAGTACAGACTGCATCGGCAGGGTTTCCAGCCAGTATTCCAGACCGGGACCACAGCTCGGCACCTGATCCGGGGGTAGGTTCTGTAACCAGACATGACGCGCAGCCACGCCCACAGACCACAAAATACTGAGCGAACCCAGCAAGGCATATAGCCGCTTCATGAGATTAGATGCGGGATTATGCAGGAATGCGATCAGTGAGATGATCCCGAGTCCGATTAATCCAACACGCTGAAACACACAGAGCGGACAAGGCGCCAGACCTTGTACATGCTCAAGATATAAGGCAAATGCCATGCCGATGACAGCAGCCAGAAACAACATACCACTCACGAAGCGATAACCCCATTGCATGGTGAATCCCCTTATTTTTTATCGATATTGGGCTAAATAATCAGCAAAACTGATGCTGCTATCTTGCTCGAGTTGCTGTTGCTGCTGCAATGACTTTTGTGACATTTCTTCAAAATAAGCCAGGGTTTCCGGGCTGAGCTGATGCGTTTCATAGACACTGCTATGTTGCTGGGCCAGATGTTGGCCAAAATGCCACATACTGCCCTGTTCACGCGTATCCCCGACCATCAGGGCAGACAAGGTGGCATCGACTTCATCGACCCGGATCATCATGGTTTTTAATGCATCAGTATAGAGAGTACTGTCATAGGCCGAATTTAACAGCTTGGCCAAGGGGTGCATGCGTTGCAAATGCATGGCACACCAGTCTTCAATCGGATAAGACTGGCCATTTTCCATAATTGCGGCATTTGGCGCACGGCCACGGTTCACCACTTCGGCCTGATTCTGTTCAATAATATCCTGTTCATCACTCAGAAGCGCCGGACTGTCCTGCAATAAACAGTACAAGGCTACGACTTCGAGGAAGCCGGCCGTATCTTCATTAATGCCAATCGGGCTGTATGGATTGACATCGACTGCACGCAGCTCGACATAAGCAATCCCACGATTTTCCAGTGCCTGTGAAGGAGTTTCACCCGCCAGCGGCACCTGTTTCGGACGCACCAGGCTGTAATATTCATTTTCGATTTGCAGCACATGATCATTGATCTGGATCGGCTGGCCATTGGCATCATCCAGGCCCAGACGACTAAACGGTTTATACGGCGTTTTAACGGCTTTTTGCAGTCCGTCCAGATAGTCCTGCAAATTATTGTAGTGAATACCGAGCTGTTTCTGCGCAGAGTTTTGATAGCCAAAGCGTCCCATACGCAATGCTGTCGCATAAGGGGTATACAGGGTGCCCTTTACCAAAGGCAACAAATGATGATCACGACCGGTCATAAAGCACTGGCAGACTGCCGGGCTGGCCCCCACCAGGAACATCACCAGTGGAGTCAGACGAATAAAGTTGCGGATCAGGCCCATATAACGATGGCTACGATAATCCTGCAAGCTCAGCGCTTTCAGTGCCTCGTCCTGTTCCTGCTGTTGTAAGGCCTCGAACAGATGGTCCGGGAAAGACAGGTTGTAGTGCACCCCTGAAATCGTCTGCATGCGGCGACCATAACGCACGCCCAAACCATGACGATACAAGGTTTTAAACAGGCCGATATTTGAGCTACCATACTGTGCCAGTGGGATGCTGTCATCACGGCTGTCCAGCATACACGGCATCGATAAAGGCCAGAGCTTTTCATCATTTTCCAGATGACGATGCACAATCGCATGAATATCGCTGAGATAGTCCAGCGCTTTTTTAATACTGTCTTGTGGCGGAGTAATAAACTCCATCAACGCTTCAGAATAGTCCGTGGTGATATGTGGATGAGTCAAAGCTGAACCCAAGGCACGAGGATGCGCTGCCTGTGACAGGAAACCATCACTTTGCATACGCAAGCTTTCACGCTCGATACCACGCAACATGCCTTTGATGAGTGACGACTCGACCCAGGTCGGTAATACATTTTGGGAAGTCGATTCAGGTTGACTCATTACAATCTCGCTTAAGGGGGCTAAATTATTAAATTAAAATCATCGGTTTAATCAGTATAACGTGATTTCATGCCGGCACATGACAGGCTGCCTAGTTTTCAGGCAAACCATTGATTTTTGATTTGGCAAATTTTTAACACAAACTTCCTCTATAAGACATGGATAATTTGTGATTTTATTAACAAATAGATGCTAATGAATTGTAAATATTATGAATTATCAAGATATTTTAAACTTTTGGTTTCATGCGGACAGCCAGCCTCTATGGTTTAGCCAAAGTCATGAATTCGACCAAAGTATTGCGCAGCAGTTCATGAGCACCCATCAGCAGGCAGCCCGGGCTGAACTTTGGGGCTGGCGTAAAACCGCAGAAGGCCGGCTGGCCGAAATTATTGTGCTAGATCAATTTTCACGAAATTTATTCCGTGATTCTCCCCAAGCTTTCGCCCAAGACAGTCTGGCACTGGCCTTGGCTCAGGAAGCCATCAGCCTGAACCTGGATCAACAGCTCAGTCCGGAACAGCGTGCCTTTCTGTATATGCCATTTATGCACAGCGAATCCAAACTGATTCATGAATTCGCCTTAAAACTGTTTCAGCGTCTGGGCAATCCGACCAATCTGGAATTCGAGAAAAAGCACAAGGTCATTATTGACCGCTTTGGACGTTATCCGCATCGGAACCAAATCCTGGGTCGTGAATCAACCGATGAAGAACTTACTTTCCTGACCCAACCCGATAGCAGTTTTTAAGATTTTTTAAGACCGCTGTCCGGACTGGATCATTGCATCAGGAGATCGAACATGAAAAACATGCTACTGGGATTGAGTATGATTGCTGCCATCAGCCTGACCGGCTGTGCAACGACACCTTCAAAGCCCTTAACATTTGATCAGTTAGGTCGCTACAGTACCACTCCCCTCAATAACAACACTTACCGTATCAGCTTTCAGGCCCGTCCCAATATGAGCTTTGGCACAGCTGAAGAAATTACCCTGCTCAAAGCCGCACAGACTACCGTACAAAATGGTTTTCAATTCTTCAGAGTACTGAATGATCCAAGTAACCGCTCCCAGCAACCTCCACGTCAGGCCATCGTCTATCCGGCACCAAGCTTTTATCCGTACGGTTATTACCGCCGATATCCGGGATTCTGGCCAGACCCATTCTATGACCGTCCTTATACCGTGACTCTAGATCCTGCCCAGGTGGCGTATACCATTGAATGCTTCAAGGCCAATCAGGCGCCTCAAGATGCCTTTGATGCCCGCTTGATTTTACAGTCACTTGGGGCTAAATATGGTTTAAGTCCATCCGGTGCAGTGCTGCAACCGCAACCGGCCAATCCCTCCTGACAGGATGATCTATGCAGACAGAGAGTATCTCCCCGAGCTTACAACGCAGTAAACGTTTCGCGACCGTCGCCCTAATAGTCGCCGTACTGATCTGGTTGGCATTGATGGTTGCAGCCAAACTGCTACCCGAATATGTCTGGCTCATTCATATTCTGATGCTCTCGGCAGAAGCGGGTGTGGTCGGTGGCCTGGCGGACTGGTATGCGATTACGGTGCTGTTTCGTAACCCTTTTGGCAGATTGCCCATTCCCAAGTTTTTACGCGACCATACCGAAATCATTCCACGTAACAAGGCCCGTATTGCAGAGTCGATGGGCCGTTTTGTGCAGGAAAATTTTCTTTCTCCGCAAATTGTACAGCGCAGTCTGGACAGTACCGACCTGAGTCTGGCTGCAGGACGCTGGCTGGCCAATCCACAAAACAATGCCCAAGTGACTCAGGTCATTCAACAGACGGTGCCTAAAATTTTTGAATTTGTCGGACAGGAACAGATTGCCGGATTTATCCAGAGCAACAGCGTGCAATGGGTCAAAAATACCCAGATCAATACCCTAGCCAGCGAAATGCTGCATGCCGTTCTGGACAATGATTTCCATCAGGATGTGCTACAGCGCGGACTGGATGTGGTACATGCCTGGATGACCTCGCATCCTGAACAAACCCGTGAGCTGACCCGTAACCTGTTTAAGGAAATGGGGGTGTGGAAACTGGCCAAAGGCGCCAGCTGGATCGGGATTGATGTGCAGCAACGCAGTATTGATTCCGTGATCGGGCGCGTTGAAGCCATGCTGGCCGATCCAGATCATCCATGGCGACTCAAAATTGAGAACATGGGACATAGCTGGATGTTGCAGCTGGCGGATAATGACAGTGAAGCCAGCCAGCGTCTGAATGAAACCAAAGATGCCTTACTGGATAGTCCACAAGTGCTGAATTTTATCAGTGGTGCGGTGGTGATTTTATGTGATGCGATCAAAGCAGACTTGCAAAAACCTGATTCGGGTATTGCGGAAAATCTCAGAATTGCCATTCAACAGGTCGGAGAAAATATTACCTTAAATGCCTCGGTACGTGAGCTGCTGAATAAACGTCTGAGCTCTATCGCGGTTGACCTGAGTGACCAGTACAGTGAAAAAGTGATTCGTTTTATCAGCGAGCGCATTCACGAATGGGATTCAAGCGAGATGATCGACAAGATTGAAAATGAGGTCGGCGGTGACCTGCATATGATCCGGGTCAATGGGGTCGTGGTCGGTGCCTGTATCGGTCTGGTGCTCGGGATCATCCGGGCGGCGGTAGAGCATTTAATTTGAAGATAAACTGTTTTTCACAGCCCGACTTTTAAAATGCCCAAGAATTGACTCCAGCCAGATCAAATTTAAGATTTAAAAATGATCATTTGGGTGGCTGAGGTCCGGACATATCGACCAATAGCCCAGTGAATTTGCGTACGAACGGCAATAAGGTTACCACAATCGGAAAGGCAATCGCCCAGGAAATCATCCAGTTATGAAACCAGAGTGCTATAAAGCCATCAATCCATCCGAGATTACGCAGCATATTAATCATGGAAATGATGCCACTCATCAGGCAGGACAGGATAAAAGGCACAATAATCAATGCCCATTTTGCAGGGAGTTTAGGAATATGACCGATAATGGTCGGACGTTGTGATGCAGCCACGACATGCTCTTTTTACTGTTTTCAGATGACTAATATAAGCCAAATTCTGTACGGTGAAGCATTGTTTTTTTCATCTGAAATGTTGAGCTAAAAACTGGTTTTATTTTCACGGGATTAATCCGTTGATTTTCCCTTTCTTTAGTCAAAAACTTCTGACGAAGTGATCCTCCACTTTTTATTCCCGAGAAATGCTTTTACCTAAACAGCCTGAAATTTGCTATATTTGCTGTTTTTCTGCGATCTCTATTTTCGACTGATTATGAATACGGCAATACAAGCAGCTCTCGATCATGCAGTGCACACTTTACAGGCACAAGGCGTACTCCCATCTGACTGGAACAATACAAGTAATTTGACGCGTACCAAAGACCGAAGCCATGGTGACTTTGCGTCGAATATTGCCATGATCGCGTCGAAAGCTGCAGGTATGAAGCCACGTGATTTAGCGGAAAAAATTCTTGCTGCCCTGCCTGAAGTGGCGGATATCAGCAAGGCAGAAATTGCCGGTCCTGGTTTTATTAACTTCTTCCTGAATGCTGACCAGCGCTTTGCAGTCCTTGATCAAATTCAGGCACAACAGGCGACTTATGGTCGTACCCAGGTCAATGCGGATAAACGTATTCAGGTTGAATTCGTTTCTGCCAACCCAACCTCTAGCCTGCACGTAGGTCATGGTCGTGGTGCTGCGTATGGCATGACGGTTGCGAACTTGCTTGAAGCGACCGGTGCAAAAGTCGATCGCGAATACTATGTCAATGATGCTGGCCGTCAAATGGACATTCTGGCGACTTCGACTTATCTGCGCTACTTAGAATTAACGGGTCAGGAACTGGTATTCCCGAAAAATGCCTACCAGGGTGACTACGTAAAAGAAATTGCACAAAGCATTATTGACCAGGATGGCGATGCTTATGTCCGTCCTGTGGCCGACGTGTATAAAGATGTGCCTGAAGATGTACAGTTTGCAGCCGAATTAGATGCTGATGGCAATAAAGTCGTATTGTCTGGCGATAAAGAAAAACACATCGATGGTTTGATCTTTAACTCACAAGCGTTAATTGGCACAGGCTACCGCGTATTCTTGCAAGCCGCGCTTAAAGCGATTCTGGATGATATTAAAGATGACCTGGGCGAGTTTGGTGTAACCTTCAATCAATGGTTCAGCGAAGAATCATTGACAGACAAAATTGAAGAAGCCTTACAGACCTTAGATCAGCGTGGTTTCCTGTATGAACTGGATGGCAACATCTGGTTTAAATCCACTGCATTCGGCGATGAAAAAGACCGTGTGGTGAAACGCCGTAATGGCCAGACTACTTACTTCGCGTCTGACATCGCTTACCACCTGAACAAGTTACAACGTGGCTATACCGATATCATCGATATCTGGGGTTCGGATCACCACGGTTATATCGCACGTGTAAAAGCGGCCATTGATGCGTTGGGCTATGACTCGAAAAAATTAACGGTTCTTCTGGTTCAGTTCGTGAGCCTATGGCGTGGCGGCGAGATGGTACAAATGTCATCCCGTTCAGGCCAGTTTGTGACCTTGCGTGATCTGCGTAAAGAAGTTGGCAATGATGCTGCACGTTTTTACTACGTAATGCGTAAGTCTGAACAGCACATTGATTTTGACCTGGATCTTGCTGTGTCACAAAGCAAGGACAATGCCGTGTATTACATCCAGTATGCACACGCCCGTATCTGTCGTATGTTAGAAAAAGCAGCGTCTACCAATGTCAACTTTGATGCTACAGCAGCACGTAATTTGGCGGCTAAGCTGGAGCTTGATGCTGAAACTGAAATCCTGGCCAAACTAGCGGCCTATCCGGAAATTCTGGTCCGTGCTGCAAACAGCTATGAACCACATCAAATCGGTAATTACCTGAAAGAGCTGGCAGCCTTGTTCCACGGCTGGTACAACGACAATAAAGTACTCGGTGATGATGCTGAATTGACTCAGGCACGTTTACTGTTATCTGTGAACGTGCGTCAGGTACTGCGTAACGGTTTAGAACTTTTAGGTGTGTCAGCTCCTGAATCAATGTAAAGCACTGCTTTTACATTGATGCAAGAAGGTAAATAGTCAAAGCACTGCTTTGCATGCTCGCAAGGCGAGAGCTAGGCTCGAAGTGAGCATGTAAGCAAAACATTGCCGTTTATCTGCCGAGCAGACATTTTGTAACTTTAGCTATGTGCTTGAAGATACAGATAAATTAAAATTCTGTGTGATTTGTGATCTAGAGGATGACTTTTGTATCCTGATCACATAGGATGAAGTGATAGTAGGGGCATAACTGCTGTTATGCCTTTTCTATATGTCCCGATTAATAAGAGGAAAATCCCAAGTGTTTGGAAAAACGCAGCGCGGTGTATCTGAAAGACCGAATAAGCCTAAAAAGCCACTTATTCCAACCTGGCTCGGCACACTCGTGATCATTTTAATCGTGTTAAGTTTTTTAATGGCACTGATGCTCTGGAAGCCATGGGAACCAGTTAAACCGAAAACTCAAACAAGTGCTGAATCTGTCCAAGAAGAAGATACCAATAAAGATTACCGTTTTTATGATCTCTTGCCACAGCAACAAGTGACGCCAATTCCTGAACAGGCCGTCCCTGAAAACAAAAATCAGGATACGGTAGTGATTGTAGAAGCACCTCGACCTGAAGTGGCTACACCTGAGGCGACCACAACTGAGCCTGGCTTAGAAGCCAGCGAAGCGCCTGTTGCCGCTCCGGCCAGTTATATTCTGCAAGTCCGCAGTTTTGATGATCCGGATCAGGCCGATGCCCGCCGTGCCGAAATTATTCTTAATGGCTTATCTGCCGATGTGGTACGCAGCGTAGAAAATGGCAAAGTCTGGTATCGCGTGGTTTCAGGCCCTTATGATTCTGCAGAAGCTGCAATTATTGCGCAGCAAACCTTGCAAAATAGCGGAATCGATTCCATCGTCGTGAAACGATAATTTTCTAGAAATAAAAAAAGCGCCTGATGGCGCTTTTTTATTTCTTTTTAGCTCCTCCCTTTTAAAAGGGAGGCTGGGAGGGATTAGCTAAAAATTAAATCCATCTTTAGAAAGGGGGAAGTTCCCTCTCCTTCTAGGAGGTGAGAAGCACTGCTTCGCAAGGAAGAGGTTATTTTAAAAGCCCCTCCACCTAGCCTCCTCCCTGAGCGAGATTCAAAGCAATGCTTTGAATTAAAGTGCAAGAGAAGGAAGTTAAAAATTTTAATCCCCCTCGATCCCCCTTTTTCAAAGGGGGAGGCAACAAGAGGTTAAAAGTATCTTATAGAGTATGCCCCAGCGCTTCACCCATATTCACCAAAGAATTGGCCTTGAATGCGGCCTCCCACTGCATTTTATTTTCTTCAAATAAAATCACTGCCGTTGAACCGAGGTAGAAACGACCCAGTTCTGCCCCTTTTTCCAGGAACAGATCATGCTGATTAAGTTCGATTCGTCCTGAAGGCTTCACTTTGCCGGTTGCCACGGTTTCAATACCCGCTACAATCATCGCACCGACCAATACCACCGCCATACGACCGATTTCAGTATCAAACAGGCAGACCATACGTTCATTACGTGCAAACAGGCCCGGAATATTTTCTGCGGTCACCTGATTGACCGAGAACAGCTCGCCCGGTACATATAACGTTTCAGTCAAGGTGCCAGCAAATGGCATATGCACCCGATGATAATCACGTGGCGACAAATATACAGTCGCGAATTCACCATTCTTGAATGGCTCGGCCAGTTGCGGATCAGCAATCAGGGCTTCAACGGTAAATTTCTGGCCTTTGGCCTGAAACACATCGCCATTTTCAATTTTACCCAGCTGGGAAATCGCACCATCTGCAGGCGAAACAATACTGCTGGTATCTGGATCAACTGCACGGATACCTTCTTTTAGAGCACGGGTAAAAAATTCATTAAATGACTTGAATTTCAGGGCATTGGCCTGTTCAGCAATCGACATATCAATGCCATACTGCGCCTTAAAGGCAGTAATTGCAGCAGTTTTAATAATCGGGTTTTCGCTGGCAGCAATTTTACCTACCACCCGAGACAGGCGATGTTGCGGTACTAATCGTTGAGCTTTAATAAAAAACTGTTGTTTTAAACGTGACGTGATGCTCAAGATGGCAGCTCCCCTGTAGCGATTGGACTCTCGAGGCGGTTGCCCCATTCACTCCACGCACCATCATAGGCTCGAATTTTCCAGCCCAGTAAACGACCCAGTATATAGGCCAAACCTGAGCGGTGATGGGACTGGCAGTACACCACAACGGGTTGATTCAAATCAAAGCCCAGTTGTTCCAGACGCTGCTGAGTACGTGGTAAAGGCTGTAATTTTATATGATTTTCGCGATTAAGGGCAGTACTCCATTCAAAATGACGTGCTCCCGGAATGTGACCGCCGCGTCGAGCCGCTAAACGTAAACCGGTATATTCATCTTGCGTACGGCAATCCCAAATTTGAATCTGTTGATTTTCAACCTGTTGGCGCAGCTCATCATAGCCAATCTGAAAATTTGCCTGATGCTCGAGATTAACCTGCAATACGTTCTTCACTGGTGCAAACTGTTCCTGACTGGAAGAAGTCGGCAAACCGGCACCGAGCCAGGCATGAATCCCGCCATTCAGTAAACTGGTATTTTCAAAACCCAGACAATGCAGGTTCCAGAGCAAACGCCCTGCCCATGCCCCGCCCTCATCATCATAAGCCACCACATGATGTTCAGGAGAAATATTCAGATAATCAATAAGAGCCTGCAAGCCTTCTGCGTCCGGCAACAGTCCGATTGCCGTTTCTTCCTGACGCACCAGAAGTTTAGGCTTTAAATGCAAGGCATGCGGAATATGCAGCTGCTCATACACAGAGGCACGGCTCAGGTCGACAATACGAAGTTTTTCATAGCCCAAATAGGGAACTAAATCTTCTGCCTCAATCAGCAGGCCAAAATTAAAAGCTGCAGCGGTCATCGTTATCATGGCTATTATTGGTCAAATCCTGTTGATCTTAGCACAGCTCGTTTTTACACTGATGCGCTTTCTTTGCAGATGATTAGCAAGATTTTAGCTAAATCCTGGTCTTAAATAAGCTTGCATAAAAAACCGTCTCTGCATAGACACGGTTCTTAAAAATTATGAATTGTTCAAACTGACTTAAGCAGGTTCATTGATCTCAAACACCTGACGTAAATAGGCCAGGAAGGTATCATTATCGGTCATGGTTTTGCCCGGGCTATCCGAGATTTTGGCCACTGACTGACGGTTACATTCCACCAGTTTTAGCACAATATTGAGTGGAGTTTGCCCCATATCATTGGTCAGATTGGTGCCAATCCCGAAACTGACCTGGAAGCGGTCTTTAAAGTACTGGTGCAATTTCCAGGCTTTTTCCAGATTCAGGCCATCACTAAAAGTCAGCATCTTGGTTTTGCTGTCAATTTTCAGCTTTTTATAATGTGCATAGGCCTTGTCACCCCATTCATAAGGGTCGCCACTGTCATGACGCAAGCCATCAAACAGTTTGGCGAAGTACAGGTCAAAGTCGCGCAGGAACGCATCCATACCGACCACATCGGTCAGGGCAATGCCCAGGTCACCACGATATTCCTGTACCCAGCTTTCCAGTGCAGATTTCTGGAAATTACGCAGACGTACGTCCAGCGCCTGAAAAGCTTGCAGGAATTCATGCGCCATGGTGCCAATCGGGGTAATGCCCAGCTCTTTGGCTAACAGTACATTACTGGTGCCACGGAACACATGCGGTGCGGCTGTGTGAAATTCTTCGACCACATGCTTTTGCCAATCGAAACTGTAACGGCGACGCGTACCAAAATCTGACACCAAAAATGGTGGATCATTGGGGTTTTGCGCAGCATCATACTGTTTTAATAGCTCGATTTTGGCTTTTAAACGGCGTTCGCCTTCAGCCAACACTTCAGGCGTGCGAATCCGACTGAAATACAGTTCATTGACAATCGCCAGTACGAAGATCTCGAACATCATCGCCTGAACCATCGGGCCTTCCACCACAATATCCAGACGGCCTTGACTGTCGATACTGGCCTTGATGAAACGGCGCTTGAGCTGGAACAGTTCCAGATAATCCACAAAATCGCTTTTGATAAAACGTAAGCTTCTTAAATATTGCAGTTCATCTTCTTTGAATTTGAGCTGACACAGCAGGTCCAGTTGATGATTGAGATCATCCAGAATATCCGTCAGTGGATAGACTGTATCTTCCAGATTACGACAACGGAAATGGTAGACACTATGCGTTTGCGGAAACTTGTGTAAGACCACTTGTAACATGGTGAATTTGTACAAGTCAGTATCTAACAGAGAATGGATAATTGGAGCCATAACTAAGGGAATATCGCTGTGCTTATCTCTGCATTAAAGCATAAAAAGTCATGCAATAATGCAGGATTTACGTACAGCTGGCTGTATTTGCGACAAAAGTATCAGAAGCATAACCCGGTTTATTTCTGGGTGTTGGTCTGAGCTTTTTCCTGTTCCTGAATCAGTTTCTGTAGCTGTTTTTCCTGGCCAATGACCTTGGCAAATTCGGCTGTGGTCTTTTGTCCGGTTTTTTGCGCCTGGGCATCACAATCCACCTGACGCAGCTGCTTGGCAATTGCAAATTCCATTTTAAACAAGGCTCCCATCAAGGCTGTATTGCCTCGATTATCTCGAGCACAGCGGTCGGCACCATGTTTAAGCAAGCTGGCGACAATATCCTGATGGCCATAATAAGTCGCCATCATCAGTGGTGTATAACCGTCTTTATTGCGTACATCGACCGGAAAGCCGTGTTTTAAAAATTCGTTGATAACTTCGCTATTGCCAATTTTGGCGGCAGTAAAGAACAGGTCGACCAGTTCCTGTTGTGAGTTCATCTGAATATTGTCCACGCTTTTAGCGGGGGAGATCTCCTTCGCGACAGTCACGTTTGCGAATGCGGAACCTATCGTGAGAATACTGGCTAAAAACACAGATGACATAACTTTCATGATGAACTCCAGCAGAAATCGAATTCATTTCAATACGGTTGAATCTTGAAATGCTTTTTAAATTGAAACAAACAAGTTGCCTGTAGAACTCCCCCTAGGGTGCAGGAAAGGTTTGGAATTCTACAGGACTTTGCGGAGGTGACTTCTTAAGCCCTAATCACCAATCCTGATCGACCAATCGAAATCAGTCTTTTAATTTTGCAGCTTTGGCTTTAACAGTCGCGAGGTTACCGTTTACTGCCTTGGTCATACGTGTACCGTAGTCCGCATCTGCCTTGTAGAAATAAGACAACATGACGTGCTTGGTTTCTGAATCTTTCACTGCACCTAAATCAGCAGCAAGGTTCATGATCAGGTCATCCTTCTCTTTAGCCGTATATGAACGGTACAGCTCACCTGCCTGCTTGAAGTTCTGCTCTTTCACACCAATTTGCTGTACATGACCCGATAATGGAGTTTGTACCGCACGCGCTTTTTCAGTGGCAGCTTTTGGCTCTTTACGGCTAGGCTCATAGTTCACATCCGAGTCACGCTCAGAGATATTCATGTAGCCATCTTGGTTATTGTTGTTCACATTTACCACCGGACGGTTCACCGGAATTTGCTGGTGATTCGCGCCTAAACGGTACATTTGGGTATCTGAGTAAGAGAAGATACGGCCTTGTAACAGACGGTCTTCTGATGGCTCAATACCTGGCACTAGGTTACCTGGTGCAAATGCCGACTGTTCAGTCTCGTTGAAGAAGTTCTTCGGCATACGGTTCAGGGTCAAAGTACCCACTTTGGTTTCTGGAACCAGCTCAGTTGGCCAGATTTTAGTTGGATCTAGCGGATCAAAATCAAACTTGCCCAAGTCTTTAGGATCAATCACCTGAATATACAGATCCCATTTCGGGAAGTTACCTGCATAGATGTTGTTATAAAGATCATTGGTCAAGTGGTTGAAATCTTTACCTTGCTGCTCAGCCGCTTCTTTCACGTTCAAGCCCTTCACGCCCTGTTTCGAGCGGAAGTTGAATTTCACGTACTTGTATTCACCTTTGTCGTTATACAGTTTGTAAGCGTGAACACCAAAACCGTCCTGTTCGCGGTAGCTGGTTGGAACACCTTGCTTGCCGTAAACATAAGTCAGCATGTTGGTTGCCCATGGCTGGCTCGACAGGAAGTCAAACACGCGGTTAGCATCTTGAACATTCGTTACCGGGCTTGGCTTCATCGCATGAATGAAGTCCGGGAATTTGATCGCATCACGGATAAAGAATACCGGTGTCTGGTTACCGACTAAGTCCCAGTTACCTTCCTGGGTATAGAATTTGATGGCGAAACCATGAGGGTCACGTAGGGTTTCTGGTGAACTTTTACCATGAATGACGGTAGACATACGCACAAAAACTGGAGTTTTAGTACCGGCTTTGAACAATGAAGCAAGGGTAAGATCAGACAGATCCTTGGTCGCAACGAATTCACCATATGCCCCAGTACCACGCGCATGCACCACACGCTCAGGAATACGCTCGCGACCAAAACGTTGTAATTTTTGTACCAGTTGAACGTCCTGAAGGAGTACTGAACCATTTGGGCCCGCAGTGATCGAGTTCTGGTTATCACCGACTGGCGCGCCATTGTCTTTGGTTAAAGGGGCAGCTTGTGCAGCTGTGACAGTTGCAAGCATTGCAACCAGTAATGAACGCTTAAACATTTCTAAATCTCTCAATTTATTACCTTTCCTGCACGGGCTAAGATACGCCAACACAATAAATAGATAAAACAGATTATTTTTATAAATTCAATCGTTTTAATGAATTTATAAAAATAAAGCAATTGATTTTCAGATATTTAAAGCTCATAAAATCAGCATCTCATACTGCTCCAGATTTTATTCTTGCTACAATCACGTCCATCTATCATTAGCAGTCCATATGTAAAATGCGTGCCTTATTACAAAGAGTTTTAGAAGCTAAAGTCGTGGTCGAGGGTGAAACCACCGGGGAAATTGAAAAAGGAATTCTGGTTTTTCTGGGTTTGGGCAAAGACGATAATCTGGAAAAAGGCAAAAAGTTGATTGATAAGATATTGAAATACCGCTTCTTTGATGATGAACAGGGCAAAATGGGCTGGAACGTTGCCCAGGCCGGCGGTGGTTTATTGCTGGTTTCACAATTTACCTTGATGGCACAAACCCAGAAAGGTTTACGTCCCGACTTTGGTCCCGCCATGCCACCTGCCGAGGCTAAAGCACTTTATGAGCAGCTGGTAGAATATGCCCAAAGCCAGTTTGAACATGTACAAACCGGTATTTTTGCAGCCGATATGAAAGTGCATCTGGTTAATGATGGACCTGTGACGTTTAATCTGGAAGTGGAATGATTTATTTTTATCAGTACTTTGATTTTAGATTGAACGTGGTATCCGCCTCCATATTTGAATTGATTTTAATCCTGATATCGCCGAAGCTGCCTGCTTCAATATAATTATTCACGGCTGCAAACTTAGTCAATCGAAGTTTATTAGGTATTGCTTCGCTGTGGCCTCCCCCTTGCGGATGATTGGGCAAAGGCAATCCGAAGATTGTTAGCCCTGTATCTCCGCTGGAATGGATCTTAAAAGCAATGCTGTCTCCTACAGCAATATTTTTTAGTTTTTCCTCTCCACCCTTATATTGAATGATGACGACAGCTAAATGCTGTTCACTCTGATTTTCCAATAGAATATCAATATCATTCGAAGCAGGCTTACAGGAAATAAGCATAATCAAGATCAACCCGACATAGATTATTTTCATATCACTGTGATTATTATTTTTTTTCGACTTATCCATTAAAAAACCGATTACATTTGCATGCAATCGGTTTTTAGTTATTTTTAAAGCTTAGCTCTAAACTTAACGACCCGTTTTCTCTTTAATAAACTGACGTACCATTTTCACTTTTTCTTTGACTGGCTTTGGCAGTTTTGGTGGAATCATTTTTGCCACTTGGTTAAACCAGACCAGCAGGCCAAAGTCGCCTTCCATCTTAATCGTGCCGCTTTGCATCCCGGTCATAAATGCCGTCGGGTCACCTTTGACCAAGGTCTTCACGCCCTGCTCACTGTCGGCAAACTGCAACACAAAATCAGCTTTTTCAGCATCACCCGAAACCGTATCGATATGACCGTTATCCACAATAATCTGACGTGCCATGCCTTCATCCGTACCAATCTGGATACGGAATTGACGTCCATGTACCAGTTCAATGAATTTTGGGCTGGTACGTGCCAACTGCTTCATACGTAAAGCTAAACCTGCGACCAGTAAGTCCAGCGGGTCTGTACTCATATCAATAAGAGGAAGTTTTAACACAGGAATGGACGACAGTTTCATGGAGGATGCCTATTCTAATTGTACGAAAATTGACAAATATCCTAGCATAGTTCTGGGCTAGGTGGATTATGCAGTTTGTATCATATTTCCAAACTGAAAAATGCACCCGTGGGTGCATTTTTTTCATTGCAACTTCTAGAATTAACGGCTTGAAAGCTGCTGCTGGTCGTCTTCATACACCGGCGTATGTTCGATGCAACGGCGTTTTGCCAAAGCACGCTCAGCACGACGATCTTCACGCAACAACAGGCCAGTCACCACCATCATGACCGCAGTTAACGCGCTCAGATAACTATACGTCATTGGTAGCTCAAACCAAGTTTGAGTTCCTACACGAATCACCTCGATCAGGCCCCATACCAGCATCCCGGCCGCCATAAAGCTTAACCAGCGACGATAAGGCGAGAAGAACACAGCAAGCACAGCTACAGCGACTAAACTGAAACCCACAATCGTTGCTAAATGCGCTGTTACCATATAAACCCCTCCATCCAGATAGATAGTTCCCGCTTGATATTGCAACGCTTCTATCTATTGAATTTCGTTAAATCAATAAAATGAAATCTGTTGATTTGTATCTCTATGCCTGCATTATGCTGAGTTTTTTGCATAAAAAAAGTCCTGTCATCCAGCCTAACGACATACTTTGTCGCGATATTATATTGTCATTACATTTTTTGCTTTTCACATTTTTATGGATCAATGACTGCGCCAATGTTGGCGTGTCATTACAAAATTATCAGTAGTTTTTTTAAGTGAAAAAATTATTTTTCCGTTTAAGATGATCGATGTTTTTGTAGCCATATTTCAACTCTTCCTTATATAACTCACATCATAAGCATTGACATCCTCACCCACCTGAAAGGAGGGTGATTCCTACTGCTAGACGCTTATGCCCAAGCGCAAGTATGTTCTTAGCACTGTTCAAATCCCGATCCAGGACACTTGAGCAGTTTTCACATTCCCATACTCTTATTCGCAAATCTGCTCTACCTTTCGGACTGCTTGCGGTGATCTCACCACAGCACGAGCAGATTTGGGTTGTGAAACTTTCGTTGACTTCCTCAAACAATACACTTGCGTTCTCGCATTTATACTTGAGCATTGTTTTGAGTTCTGAAAATCCTGTATCTAAAACCGATTTAGCCATTTTAGTTTTCACAAGTTTTTTAGCACTCAGGTTGCCAACAATAATCAGTGCATTTTCTTTTACAAGCATGGTGCTTGCTTTGTGCAAATGATCTTTACGACAATTTGCAATCTTGGCGTGTAATGCACGAACACGCTTTTTATTCTTCGCTCGTTGAGCAGTACCTAGTTTTTGTTCATATTTTCGATAGAACTTTGGATTTGAAATCACAGTACCATCAGAACAGGTGGCTATATCTTTTAAGCCTAGATCAATGCCAATAGCTTTAGTTGCAGTTGGTTTATCTAACTTAGGTGAATCCACGACCAGGCACACATACCAACGCCCACGACTGTCCTCAACAAATGAGCCTGTTCTAACGGCATATTTGTTTAAACCGTAGCTATCCCATAAGCCAAATTTGGTTTTTCCATACTCAACCCATCCCTCAGCATATTTCAGTCCTGATTTTTTGAATGGTATCCAACCAAGCGATCTTCTTGCTGACTTCTTGTTACTTACACGCCATTTTAATTTTGCTTTTCTAAACTGTTTTCTTTTAGCAGCATATTCTTCCCTAATTGCATCCACCGTTTGGCTATGCAGACCACACAATTTTGAAGTCCCTTTTGTGTATTTAGCCATATCGAATGCTGAGAAAAAATCACCTGTTCTTTTTAGGTGTTTGAAACTTAAATCATTGACATAATTCCAAACAAAGTTCACCTCAGATGCTAATTGGTCTAGCACCTTGCAATGTTTGTCTTTTATGCGTAATTTAAGTGTTTTCATGGGCTTATATTAGCTCATGTTGAATTAAAATTATTGATTCTTAAAAAATAAACGACATTTCATGTCGTGTCGCTTATATCTCTGACCTGAAGAACAGAGTTTTACGCTCCATTTGATAAAAAAACGCGACCCAAAGGTCGCGTTTAAAATCAAGCAAAGCCTGTACTTATGCACGGTTCAGGTCTTTATCATGTACGCCGAGCAGATACAGCACACCGTCCAGACCGACGCTAGAAATCGCCTGATTGGCATTTTGGCGTACCAGAGGTTTGGCACGGAAAGCCACCCCCAGTCCTGCAATGGATAACATAGGCAAGTCATTGGCGCCATCACCGACTGCAATGGTTTGTTCCAGGGAAATTCCCATCTCCTGGGCGATTTCACCGAGCAAGAAGGCTTTACGCGCGCCATCGACAATATGGCCTTTGACTTCACCGGTAACCACACCATCCTGCACATCAAGCGCATTGGCATGTACTTCATCAATATCCAGTTTAGTTTGCAGATATTCCGCAAAATACTGAAAACCTCCAGAAAGAATTGCAGTACGGTAACCCAATGCTTTTAAAGTCGAAATCAGGCGTTCAGCCCCTTCAGTAATGGTCAGGCGCTCGGCAATTTTCGGCAGTACCGATGCGTCCATACCTTTTAACAAGGCAACACGGGCACGGAAGCTTTGCTGGAAGTCTAGCTCGCCTTGCATGGCACGTTCGGTAATTTCAGCGACCTGCTCACCAACACCGGCTTCAATTGCCAATTCGTCAATAACTTCCTGCTCGATCAGGGTTGAGTCCATATCGAAGCAAACCAGACGGCGGTTACGGCGATAGGCATTGTCTTCCTGTACCGCGACATCGACATTCAGTTCATTCGACAGGCTGAGGCAGGCCGCGCGCATGGCAGCTGCATCTAGCATCTGTCCGCTTAAACCAAACTGGACACAGGCACGTTTTGGACCGGCACTCTGGCCATCTAAAACGGGGCGGCCAGAGAGACGGGTCACGGTTTCAATATTAAAACCCTGACCTGACACAATCTGGGTCACGGCTTGCAGATGAGAGGCATTTAATTCAGGGGCCAATGCCGTTACGATATAACGTGTGCGTCCACCCTCTTTGACCCACTGATCATATTCAGTCGCAGAGATCGGTTTAAAGCGCACAGTTAACCCGATATCATGTGCTAGAATCAGGATCTCCTTCATGGCTAATGCTGTCGCGGTCTGGTCTTCAGAGGCTACAACAATACCTAAGGTTAACTGATTATGAATAACCGCTTGCCCTACATCTAAAATCTGTAGGGAATGGGCGGACAAAACCTGCATTAATCGTGTAAATTGATTAGGCTGGTCAGGTCCTAAAAATGATATAAGAATGATTTCTCGCATGAATTGACTCGGGTCTGAGCTACAACTATTGTTAGAATCATAATCGAAATTGAACAGAATTGCCTTGGAAGTTTACGTTGAATGCGCCTAGACAAGGGCTATTTGCTAGCCTATTGATTGTAAGTTTTGCTCTGCATACCTTTTTACTGGTATTGGCAACCACTCACCAGCTGAATGAAAATCGTGCCAATCAGGGACAGCTGATCACCAGTCAACTGGTGACAGACAGCCTGTCTGAGCTTGAACCGCCTAACCGCGTTTCTCTGGCGTTGCTGGCAAATCGTTATGCCACCAATCCAAGTGTCGCTTCCATCCGGATTCTGGATGCGAAAGCTCAGGTTTTAGCCACTGGCGGACTGACCAAAACCCGCGAGGGGGAAGTTTTTGTCCGTGATGCGCTGCAAAACGAGAAAAAAGTCGGTGTGATTGAAATCACCCTGATTGAACCAAGTATTGGTGAAATTCTGCGCACACAATGGCTGGCGATTCTGTTCTCGTTCATCATTCATAGTCTGCTCTGGGTCGCTTATCGTGCTGTGGCACGTCCAAGCCGCACCGAATATCTGGCGCGCATCAATAACGAATCGCGGCTGAAATTCGAGATTCAGACCCTGACCCAGGCATTGGAACAGGAAAAGCATAATGCGGCACTGGCGATTGCCCAAGCCCAACAGGCAGTGAAAAACAAAGCCAAAGAAAAAGAACATAAGCCGGCGGTACTGGAGAGCGATAGCCTGAGCTTAAACATCCAGTTCTACGATCCAAAACAGTTACTGGATAGCGTGAATAAAACCGTTTCGGTGCCTTATTTCAATCTTTGCCAGATTTTTCTGAATAAAGCCACCGAACTCTGTGTGCAACGCTATAAGTTAAATAGTTCTGATATTTGTACCGTACATAAATTTGATGAAAAAGGTGCCACCATCAGTATCGCGGCAGACAAACCGAATGCCCTGGCCTGCCTGACCATGAT
This sequence comes from Acinetobacter sp. NPDC052428, assembly GCF_044547685.1. GTDB lineage: Bacteria > Pseudomonadota > Gammaproteobacteria > Pseudomonadales > Moraxellaceae > Acinetobacter > Acinetobacter lwoffii_G. The sequence goes on along the minus strand of NZ_JBIUAT010000005.1, from coordinate 26,251 downwards.
CAGTGCTGTGTTCCAGCTGCTTTCGGAAGTCCTGTATAAACGCTATCGTGAAGAAAAACGTTTTGTGCTACAAACCCGCAGCGCGATTGCTTCTAAAGTCGAGGAGATGCAGCTCAGCTCGGTACAGGCCGCTGAGCGCCTGACTCAGCATCTGGTCGCGAAAGAAAGTGCCTTACATGTACCGACCACCTTGCTGAAAGATGTGAGTGATCACTTCCAGCTGGTCAGCATGCCGAATCCAACCAATGTCCTGACCCGTCACGCTTTTGTGGTGAATGGGATGGATGCTGAAAGCGCCGAGCTGGCACAGACTTTTAGAACTGAAATTCTAAAATCCAAACAGTCCAAAGCCTCATAAATATCCTTGAATGTTTTAATTAAAAAAGCCGGATCCAACATCCGGCTTTTTTATGGATATAAAACAAATACGCCAGTGTGTCTTGGCCTATCTCTTAAATTTTTAACTGTTTTTGTTCTAGCAGATATTGCTGGGCATTATAAGGCTGGGCCGGATCCTGACAGGGGACTTTATGCCACTGACCATCGGCATCTAACTCCCATGCATTTTGACAATCTTTTAAATAGCTGATCAGGCCATCTTTATAAATCCGTTTTTTCAGCGCTGGATCCAGCACCGGGAAACAGGTTTCGACCCTGGAAAACAGGTTGCGCCCCATCCAGTCAGCACTGGCACAATACAGTTTCTTGGCACCGCCATGCTCAAAATAATAGACCCGGGTATGTTCCAGGAAACGTCCTACGATTGAACGTACCCGAATGTTTTCCGACATACCGGTGACTTGTGGAATCAGGCAGCAGATTGAACGTACAATGAGGTCAATTTTCACCCCGGCCTGCGAAGCCTGATATAAGGCAGCAATTAATTGCGGTTCGGTAAGTGCATTCACTTTGATGATGATATGCGCGGCTTTGCCGGCCAAGGCAAATGCCTTTTCCTGGTCAATCAGTTTCAGCAATTCGCTATGCAGGGTAAACGGCGCATGCAGCAAGGCTTTCAGTTTGGCCATTTTCCCCATACCGGTCAGTTCCTGGAACATGCGGTGCACATCTTCACAGATATCCGGCTGTGTGGTCATCAGGCCATAATCGGTGTACATGCGGGCATTACCGGCATGATAGTTTCCGGTACCCAGATGCGCATAACGCAGTAATTCCTGATTTTCACGCCGGACGATCAGAATCATTTTGGCATGGGTTTTATAACCGACGATGCCATAGACCACCACTGCCCCGGCTTCTTGCAGGATATTGGCCACCATAATATTGGATTCTTCATCGAAACGTGCCCGCAGTTCAATCACGGCTGTGACTTCCTTGCCATTCCGTGCGGCTTCTGCCAGCACCTGAACAATTTCCGAATCCGGACCACTGCGGTACAGGGTCTGCTTGATCGCCAGCACCGCCGGATCCTTGGCCGCTTCGCGCAGTAAAGTAATCACAGGCTGGAATGAATCAAAAGGATGATGCAGCAGCACATCCTGCGCCTTCAAAATTTCAAAAATACTTTTCTGTTTACGGAAAATTTTCGGAATGACCGGACTGAAATGCGGATACTTTAATTCTGGACGATCAAAGCTGGTACTCAGGCGGGACAAATTGATCGGCCCATCAATCCGGTACAGTTCCTGTTCCGTCAGATCAAATTCATCCAGCAAATAGTCGATGATGCTCTGTGGACAGTCATTTTCAATTTCCAGACGTACCGCACGACCAAAGCGACGTGAAGACAGTTCGTCTTTTAAGGCAACCGCCAGATCATCGACATCTTCCGACAAGACCAGATCGGCATTGCGGGTGACCCGAAAAGCATAACAGCCGGTGGCTTTCATGCCCGGAAACAGCTCACTGATATGCTGCTGGATGATCGCGGTCAGGAAAATCTGGGTAGTGTTATTGCCAGCCACCTGTTCCGGAATTTTAATCAGGCGCGGTAAAGAGCGCGGAGCCGGGACAATTGCCATCTCGATTTCACGGCCAAAGGCATCTTTACCTTCCAGACTGATAATAAAATTCAGGCTTTTATTGACCAGACGTGGAAAGGGATGCGATGGATCCAGACTGATCGGGGTCAGTACCGGTTGCACTTCTTTGGCAAAAAAGGCTGCAATCCAGGCCTTGTGTTTTTCCAGAAGATCCTGATATTGAAGAAACTGAATACCCTGCGCCTGAAGTTCAGGCAAAATTGCATGATTCAGAACCTCATACTGTTTGTTAACTGTGGCATGAATGGACTGGGACAGTTCTTGTAGAATCAGCTCGGTAGGTACAGCATCAGGCGTCCGGGTAGTCGCATTCAGGTCTTGCTGTTTCATCAGCCCGGCGATCCTGATTTCAAAAAATTCATCCAGATTTCGGGAAAAAATGATCAGGAAGTTTAAGCGCTCTAAAATCGGTAAATTCGGATCGAGTGCTTGTGCCAAGACACGACGCTGAAATTCAAATAGGGAAAGCTCCCGATTAAAATAGGTCGCTGACGAATGCTGAAATTGTTCCATGCCCTCTCAATGCTGCTATTACAGTCTGTTGTTTTACATCATTGAGGGGCGATCTTAGGCAGGCTTCATGACAGTTATGTTACAAAGCACAATTAATCTATATAAATTAATATTCTAATTTTTCCAAAATACAAAAAATCCGGTCGCTAGCTTTTTTGTGTTGTCATCAAACTGTCATCAGGTATCCATTGTTTCAGTCGTTTTTTCAGTGGATCTGGCCGCCCAGTAGGTGGCCAACGCCGGTCCTGAAATATTATGCCACAGGCTGAAAATGGCGCTTGGTAAAGCCGTCATTGGAGATGCAGCAAAATGGGTCGCCGCCAAAGCCACACCCAGACCAGAATTCTGCATCCCCACTTCAATGGATACCGCACGACAGTCTATTTCTGCTAAGTGAAATATACGGCTGGCCCAATAACCCAGTAAATAGCCCATACCATTGTGTAAGGCCACGATCCCTAAAATCATTAACCCGGACTCCAGAATCTGGGTTTTGCTGCCAGCAATAATCGCCGCGACAATTGCCACAATTGCAATCACAGAAATTAACGGCATCACCTGAATATAGGCCGTGACTTTTTGTTTGAGTAGCGCCCGTACGATTAAGCCCAGAATAATCGGGAATAACACCACCTGTAAGATCGACACCAGCATCGACCAGGCATTGATCTCAATCCACTGACTGGCCAACACATAAAAAATGGCTGGGGTTAGAATGGGAGCCAGTAAGGTAGAAACCGAGGTACAGGCGACAGACAAGGCGGTATTGCCCTTGGCCATATAGGTAATCACATTGGATGCCGTTCCGCCCGGACAGCAACCCACCAAGATCACCCCGATCGCAATTTCCGGTGGCAGCTGGAACAACTTGCACAGCAAAAAGGCCAAGCCAGGCATCACCATAAACTGGGCGACGACGCCAATCGCTACCGCTTTCGGACTTTGCAGGACACTTTTAAAATCGCCTACCGTCATGGTCATCCCCATGCCGAACATGATGATGCCCAACATCCACGGAATATAAGCCCGTAACCAGACAAAAGCTTCAGGGATCATCAAGGCAATGCCGGAAAAAAGCACCACCCATAAAGCAAAGGTTTTTTGGACAAATTGGCTAAACTGGAGCAAGGCTGACATGGGTTTCATCCAGGTGACATTAAGGGAGAAAAAGTAAGATAAAACAGGCATCCGTTGATGCCTGAATTTTTATATTTAAATATAAATAAAATCAAAGGAATATTTAAATTCTATCCCTATCCAGCTTTAAGCGGCTTGAACGATATCTTTCACATAGATACGTTTTACGCCATGCGACAGCATATCCTGCCAGGCATGTTGCAAGGAACCATTCAGGTCAATGCCCTTGGTGGCATCGGCAATCACATAGGTTTTAAAGCCCAGTTTGCAGGCATCGATTGCGGTCCAGGCCACACAAAAGTCCGTGGCAATCCCGACCACGAATACCGTATCAATCCCGCGTTCACGCAGATAGCCAGCAAGACCCGTCGTGGTTTTCTGGTCAGCTTCCATAAAGGCCGAATAACTGTCGATCTGGGAATGAAAACCCTTGCGAATGATGAGTTGTGCTTGTGGTAAATTTAAATCCGGATGCAGTTCGGCATCGAGTGTCCCTTGCACACAATGCTTTGGCCATAAAACCTGACTGCCATAATCCAGCTGAATACTGTCATAGGCTGCTTTGCCGGGATGGTTGTCTGCAAAAGAAATATGGTTATCCGGATGCCAGTCCTGAGTCAGGATAATATGCTTAAAATGCTGTCCCAATAAATTGATATTTGGAATAATCTGGTCAGCATTGGCTACAGCTAGATTGCCTCCGGGAGTAAATCCTCTTTGTACGTCTACGACCAGTAAAGCGACATTATTCTGCATCTGTTTTCATCCATTGAAATTTCGATTTATGCCCAAGCATAGCGCAAAATACCCCAGGATTTTTAGCCCTGCTGCTAAAAATGGTATGACTGTGTATTCTCAGCATGCGCATATGAGCAGATCAATCGATTCATTATTTTTGACAAAAAAGGATGGGTTCCGCGCTTGTATCAAGCTAGATCTCTACAAAAAATAAGCTTAAAGATAAAGTGATGAGTCTTTCTAATAATAAAACAGTGTATTTAATTCTTAAATTCTGAAAATAAAAAAGCCTGCAAAAGCAGGCTTTTTTAAATCTTGGAACATTACACTTTGGTGCGATTCACCAGGAACAGCATACATAATGCAGAGATGATGATACATGGGATCGCAGCAGTAATGACCCCCGCAGCACCGAAACCTGCCGTCAGTAACTGACCGGCAATGACTGGACCCAGCATGGCACCGATACGGCCAACTGCAGACGCAACACCAACACCAGTACCACGCACTTCAGTCGGATAAACGATACTGCCGAAGGCATACAGTACACCCTGACAACCAATCACGAAGGCACCGGCCAATGCGGCGGCCATATACATCTGGTTCAGTGAGCTTGCACCATTCAGCGCCAGTAGACCTGCCAGAATGCCCCCGTACATCAACAGGATCACATAGGCTTTCTTCCAGCGGTCGGTCAGCATACCCAGAATAATCGTACCCAGGGTCGCTGTAACCATGAAGTAGAACTGTGCGGTTGAACCATCTTTACGTGTGAAGCCGAGTTCCATAAACAAGGATGGCAACCAGCTCAACATGATGTAAACCACCATCAAGGTAAAGAAGTAGCTCACCCAGATACATAGCGTACGTAACAGGTTGTCCGAATTAAACAGGTCCTTGAATGAACCCTGCGGTGCAACGGCAAGTTCTGCAGCCGTTTTGTTCTGTGCTTTCAGATATTCCTTCGACTCAGGCAAAAATAGCATCATCAGCGGAATGGCAAAAATTGGTAACAGGCCACCGAGATAGAAAACATTTTTCCAGTTGGCACCAAATTCAGTCGCAGCAACCAAAGATAAAATCGCTGCACCGACTGGCATACCGCAGTACATTAAGCCGACTGCACGGCCACGATTTTGTGGAGAGACAGCTTCTGATGCGAGTGTAATCAGAATCGGCATCGCGCCGCCCAGACCTGCTCCAGCCAGGAAACGCACTGCCAGCAAGCTGTTAAAGCTATTGACCCAAACCGTACATAAGGTAAATACAGCAAATATTGCTGTCGACCAGATCAAGACTTTCTTACGGCCAATGCGGTCCGCAAATCGACCACCAACCAGTGCACCCGGTAATAAACCCAGAATCCCTGCACTAAAAAACACACCCAACTGGGAACTATCGAGACCAAAATGCTCACGAATACCTGCAGCAGCAATTCCGGCTGCCTGAATATCTAAGCCTTCAATCACCGCAATCAGAAAACAGATCGCGACCGTGACGATAGCATGCTTATTGTCTGATTTTTCCATTGGATTATCCTTGTTCAATCAGCGTTACAAAAGACAGCCATCATCTATGAGCCTGATTGCAGAAATAACTATCAATAAGTTGAACGTTTTGCTTGGATATTCCAAAAGGGGCTGAAGTAAATCAATTGAAGATGCTGACTGATAAAGTCGCAAAAACACTTAATCAGAACATCATAAAGTTCAAGACTTAGACTTTAAGGCTTATACATCAAGTTAAAAAATTAACCGATAAGAAAAAAAAATTCTCAATTTATTGATATTTAAAAAAGATTAGTCTTAATAGTTTTTGTCTTTATTTGTCTGGGTACAAGAGTGCGATCAAGATGTACGAGATCTCAATTTATCCAATATAACTATTATTCCAAAATCAAAAGGCATAAAAATCGCAGTTTTCAGCTGATCTTTTTGCACAAGCCTTATCATTATTGGGTTCATTTGGGGCAATATCTTCTTTTGTCTAGACTAGAGACATAACTTTGGTCTCAGGATTTTGCTTTATAAATCATCTTATTTATTACTTGATTGTTTCCAAAAGGCTTTGTATAAAGAATTCAGTAGCTTTTACTAAAGCATATTGTTCTTATGCGTTTGATCAGTCATAATTTGCATAAGCAATATTCAATTCAATGCAAATCTATTGAATTTGCTATAAATCAAAATACAAATCCATCCCAATTTATGTTTTCTCATTCCTTTCGGATGGACAAATAGGATAGTTTTTTAAAATGACTCAGCAAGCACAGACCATTCAAGGTTCCATAGTCGCAATCGTCACCCCTATGTTTGAAGATGGCAGCGTAGATTGGAAGGGTCTCGAGAAGCTGGTTGAATGGCATATTGCAGAGGGCACCAACAGTATTGTTGCTGTTGGAACGACAGGCGAAGCCTCTACTCTCAGCATGAGTGAACACACCCAGGTGATCAAAGAAATCATTCGTGTGGCCAACAAACGTATTCCTATTATTGCCGGCACAGGTGCAAACTCGACCCGTGAAGCGATCGAACTGACCCGCGAAGCCAAAGAGCTGGGGGCAGATGCAGCTTTACTGGTGACGCCATATTATAATAAACCGACTCAGGAAGGCTTGTATCAGCACTATAAAGCTATTGCTGAAGCCGTTGATCTTCCACAGATTCTTTATAATGTTCCGGGCCGTACCGGTGTGGATATGGCCAATGAAACCGTGATTCGCCTGGCGGATATTCCACAAATTATCGGTATTAAAGATGCGACTGGCGATGTACCGCGCGGTGCTGAACTGCTGCAAGGCCTTGTCGGTAAAGATATGACTGTTTATTCGGGTGATGATGCAACTGCGTATCAACTGATCGGTCATGGCGCCAAAGGTAATATCTCGGTCACGGCGAACGTGGCTCCGAAAGCCATGAGCGAAGTGTGTGCAGCTGCGATTGCCGGTGATGCAGCCACAGCTGAACAGTTAAATGCTCAGGTTGCAAATTTACACAATATTTTATTTTGCGAATCGAACCCAATTCCTGTGAAATGGGCACTCCATGACATGGGCTTAATTGGTACGGGTATTCGCCTTCCATTAACACCACTTGCAGAACAATATCGCGCTCCGCTTCATGAAGCACTGGTCGAAGCGGGCGTTATCAAATAAAAGAGCACAAGATTATGCAATTACGTTTAGGACTTAGCCTTACACTTTCAGTATTCAGTTTGGCAGGTTGTAGTTCAATGGCCTTTAATAACGGCACTTTAGACTATAAAGAGACTACTACCCTGGAAGCTTTACAATATCCTGAAGGCGCCATGGTTCGTCCTGCAACGCCATTGTATCCTGCTCCAACAGTTGATCTGCTTGCAATTGAACATGCACCGAAGCTTGAAAACCAGCGTGGCAACCGTTTTGCCTTGCCACGCCCACAAGCCCAGACTGAAAACTCAAATACAGCTGATCTAACCGAAACCAATACGGTGGGTCGACCACAGTTGGTCACTGACGGAAATCTTAATCCGCTGCTTAAAATTGAGGGAAATTCTGCTACAATTTGGCAATATACACTTGCCACCCTCAGCAGTCTGAATCATAGCATCGTTGCGCAGAGCAAAAATCGTTATGAAGTCACGATTAAGGTTGATCAGCAGATCTATGTATTAAGATTATCTTCTGTCGGTTCAAGTAATAACCTCGCTGTGTTCAATGCCGATAACAGTTTTGCCGACCGTGAAAAAGCTGCAGAACTGCTCAACCAGATTTACCAAAATTGGCCAGCCTAGACATTTCTAGGCATTTTTTTTGTAAAAGGTTCCCTCATGTTAAAACAAACCTTGCTCTATACTGGTAAAGCGAAATCTGTCTACACCACAGACAGTTCAGACCATCTGATTTTAGTCTTTCGCGATGATGCCTCAGCATTCAATGGCGAAAAAATTGAGCAACTAGATCGTAAAGGCAAGGTGAACAACCGTTTTAACGCCTTCATTATGGAAAAACTGGCAGAAGCGGGAATTGAGACCCACTTTGAAAAGCTATTGACTCCAAATGAAGTGCTGGTAAAAAAACTGGATATGATCCCGGTTGAATGTGTGATCCGTAACTATGCAGCAGGTTCTTTATGCCGCCGCCTGGGTGTGGAAGAAGGCAAGGAACTGACTCCTCCAACATTTGAATTGTTCTTTAAAGATGATGCGCTTGGTGATCCAATGGTCAATGAGTCACAAGCCATTGCTTTAGGTTGGGCAACTGCTGAACAATTGGCGAAAATGAAAGAATTGACTTACCAAGTGAACGACGTGCTTAAAGCATTGTTTGACGCAGGGAATATGATTCTGGTTGATTTTAAGCTTGAATTCGGCGTGTTCCACGACCGTATCGTACTTGGTGATGAATTCTCTCCAGACGGTTGCCGTCTATGGGACAAAGACACCAAGAAAAAACTAGATAAAGACCGTTTCCGTCAAGGTTTAGGCGGCGTAGTTGAAGCCTATGAAGAAGTAGCTGGCCGTTTAGGTATCAATCTAGACAACATCTAATCTGTAAATGCGCAGATTCGAAAAAACCGAGCTTTTTAGCTCGGTTTTTTATTTCCGGCTTTTAATCGGAAAAATAAATTTTTATTATTAAAATGATCGTTTTTACATCAAAAACTACATGCATTAATATTATCACATACCAGGCAAATCAGTGAGTTGACGCACTTTACTCCATATTTTCCGACCAAATTTCTCCTCTACCCTCTAGGATGTTATCTCCCTCAAAAACATCCTACTTTCAGCCCAATTCGCCTTGAATTGGGCTTTTTTTTAATCTGTTCAATTAGTTGGGATACCCAGCTTTATTGCTGCTGTTGTTGCTGTTGCCAACGGCGTTGCTGTAAACGCTCCCCTTCAACTTCACGTTTATTACGTGCTGATTCATACAGTTTGGTATCCTTCAGTTCTGGCGGCATATATTCCTGTAGCACAAAATGCTCAGGATAATTATGCGGATACAGATAATCCACGCCATAGCCCTGCTCTTTCATCAGCTTGGTTGGCGCATTTCTTAAATGCAAAGGTACAGGCAGATTTGAAGTTTTATCTGCGAGTTCCATCGCCTTGTTAATCGCCAGATAAGTACTGTTACTTTTGGCACTGGTCGCGAGATAAACTGCACATTGCCCCAAAATAATCCTGCATTCCGGCATGCCTACAGCTTGTACCGAACGGAAACATTCACCAGCCAACAGCAAGGCATTTGGATTAGAGTTGCCGATATCTTCAGATGCGGCAATCAGCATACGCCGTGCAATAAACACCGGATCTTCACCGCCTTTGAGCATGCGTGCCATCCAGTACAGGGCTGCATCTGGATCACTGCCGCGAATGGATTTGATAAAGGCCGAGACCAGATCATAGTGCTGCTCACCGGACTTGTCATAACGGGCGATATTCTGCTGTGCGACTTTCACCACGACTGCATTGGTGATGATATTTTCCATATCCGCTTCAAAGGTACTGGCGATCAGATCCAGTAAATTTAGTGCCTTGCGGGCATCTCCTGCCGCGAACTGGATCAGGGCATCAAATTCTTCAATCAGGATATGTCTTTCCTGCAAGAAAGAGTCATTTTGCAAGGCTTGTGTCAATAAGGTCTGAATCGATTCAGCACTCAATGCATTCAGGCTATACACCTGACAACGTGACAATAAGGCACTATTCACTTCAAAAGACGGGTTTTCCGTGGTGGCGCCAATTAAGGTAATTTTCCCTTTCTCGACCGCATTTAACAGCGCGTCTTGCTGGGATTTATTAAAACGGTGAATTTCATCAATAAACACCACTGGCGTCAGCAAATCGCCACCTTCTGCAATGATTTCACGCAGCTCTTTCACGCCGGTATTCAGTGCAGACAGGCTGATAAAAGGCCGGTCTACCGCTTGAGCCAGCAGTAAGGCAATGGTGGTTTTTCCAACTCCGGGAGGTCCCCAGAAAATGATCGAAGGCAGATGCCCCTGATCAATCATCTGGCGTAAGGGCGCCTGCTCACCCAGCAAATGTTCCTGCCCGATAATCTGTGTAAGGTCGCGTGGCCGTAAGCGTTCTGGAAGCGGGATATGACTATCTGACATGTTATTATTGGCTCAAACTAAATTCTGATCTCATTCTAACATCAGCAGTTTTGATTCCAAGAATGCAAACATCAAGCATAAAAAATTAATTTATGTAGATATCCTCTATTTTTTTAATTCTGAATGAATTAATCTCTATAAAAGCGAATAATTTGAACATGATTAATTGTGAATTAATTACAGTGTAATTTTCATATTGTTTATTCTAATTAAAAGAAACTTATCTCGCCCCTTGGGCACTTTTGGGTTGTAGTGGTGAATGCATGAAGCATGATAAATTTGAACAGGGAGCTGTGAGTCGGTCTAAGCCACTGACGTCATCATCACTGATTGCACCCCACGTTCACTTGTCTGAATCGGTTTTGTTAAAAAATCTGATCGATGCCTTACCGCAACCCTTGTGGGTCAGCAACAAAAAACATCTGCAATATTTTAACGATGCCTTGACTGATTATCTTGGCGTGAACCTGAATGAACAGGGTCATCCGCAATGGCAGAGCTTTATTCATGCAGAAGACTTGCAGCTGTTTTTAGCGCAGTGGCATGCTGCGCTGGATCAGCATCAGAACTTTGAAACCCAGTGCCGGATTAAACGCAGTGATACCCATTATCGCATGTGTACCCTAGCGGTAAAATTTCATCATGAACCTGAACATTTGCTGCAATGGGCCGTTTCCCTGACCGATGTGCATGATTATTTTGAAATCCAGCAGCAACTTTCTCAAATCGTTTCAACCCAGGAAAACATGCTGGATGCCAGCGCAGACTACATTAACATTATCAGCCCTGAAGGCGAGATTCGACATAGCAACCAGTCTGGCTGTCTGGCACAAGCAAGTGAGACCGCAGGACAAAATCAAGACCGTTCATTGTGCTGGTTAAATCGCTTAACCCCTGAAGCCCGAAAATCCGGGCAACGTGCTCTGAAACAGGCAGCCCAAGGCTTAAACAGCCGTTTCTCCAGCAAAATCCAGATCAAAGATCAACCGATCCAATATTGGGATCATCTGCTGACCCCGATTCTGGATCAGCAGAATATTACCCAAAATATCCTCTGTGTATCACGCAATATCAGTCAGCAAAAAATTGCAGAAACGCGGTTAAAAGAAGTAATTAAACGTGATGAACTGACTGGCCTGTATAATCGCAGTACCTTCTATAAAACCTTTAAACAGGTACTGTTAAAGGCCAAACAACAGCAGACCATGGCGGGTTTACTGCTGATTGATCTGGATTATTTCCGGCATATCAATGATACCTTGGGCCATATTGCCGGCGATCATCTGTTACATGTCTTAGGCAAACGCTTCCAGACTTGTTTCGGTCCGAATACCATCATCGCCCGTTTGGGTGGCGATGAATTTGCCGTACTGGTCAAAAATTTGGAAAGTGAAGAACAGCTGCTGGCAACGGCGCAAATGGCCTATGCCCAGCTGGATCAGCCCATCAATTATGTCGGCAATAGCATCAGCAGTGCCATGAGTATAGGCTGTGCCATCTATCCACGTGATGCCTTAAATACCTCGAATCTGCTGAAGTGTGCCGATATCGCCTTAAATGACCTGAAAAATAGTGGTCGTGGTGGCATCCGCATGTTTAATCAGGAAATGTGCGGTTCACTGGAAAATATAACCAAGCAGCTGACTCTGGCTCGCAAGATTATTCTGGCCGATCAGATCATTCCCTATTACCAACCTAAAGTACGTCTTTCTGATGGTGCAGTGATTGGTTTCGAAGCACTATTACGCTGGCAAGATCAGAATCAGAACATTCAGTTACCTTCCGAAATTTTTGCTGCCTTTCAGGACTATGAGCTGGCCTCACGCATCAGTGAGACCATGCAACTGAAAGTCTTTGCAGATATGAGTCGCTGGCAGGCACAAGGTCTGGATCTGTTACCGATTTCCATCAATGCTGCACCAGTCGAATTCCTGCGCGATGACTATGCCGAAAAACTGTTGGCACGCCTGTCCAACTTTGATATTCCCGCACATAAAGTTGAACTAGAAATTACCGAGCAGAGCCTATCCGAACATGGTGCCAATTATGTGGTTCGCGCCCTGAACCTGCTGAAACAGGCCGGAATCCAGATTTCGCTGGATGATTTCGGCACTGGACATTCTTCGCTGACCCGCTTGCAGGACTATCCGGTGGGTTGCATCAAGATTGACCGCAACTTTGTAGAACGCATGAACAGTGACCCATCTGCCCTGGCCATTGTCAAAGCCATTACCCAGATTGGCTCCAGTATTGCACTGGATGTTCTGGTCGAAGGAATTGAGAATACAGAACAGCTGGATACCCTGATCCATTGTGACTGTCAGATTGGACAAGGCTTCTATTTCTATCGTCCGATGGCCGGTGCTTCGGCCCAGGCTCTACTCCATCCGGCAGATCAATAAACGAATCACGCAGGCAGATTCAACGCACCCAGCGTACGATATAATCTTCAATGTCGTCTTGATGAATATCTGCTTCACTCAGGCAGCGCCCTGCTGCCGACTTGCGTGCCTGAATCACGCTTTCTCGTGAACCGCTAATCAGATAATGCCAGGATGGCAGGCTTTTGCCCTGCTCTACCCGGCGATAGGCACAACTCGAAGGCAACCAGTGAATCGTTTCCAGCTTCTCTGGCGTGAGCTGAATACAATCAGGCACATACTGCAAGCGATCTGGATAATTGGAGCAACGTGCAGTGCTACAATCCAGCAGCTTACATGCCACTTTGGTATAGGCGACTTCCTGAGTATCTTCATCTTCCAGTTTAATCAGACAACACAACCCACAACCATCACATAAGGCCTCCCACTCGACTTGCGTCAGTTCAGCAAGTGAATAGTTTTTCCAGAATTCGGGACGTAAAGTATCGCTCATGATCGGGCCGGAATATTCAAAAATCAGCTGATTATAACAGCCAGAACCCTGCAGACCTACTGTCTCAAATTTTTATTGTTATCACGTAAACTATTGTTAAATCAGAGACAGTTCATCAACACAACACTAACAGTTGCTGGAATCGTTTATTTCTATACTAAATTTGAAAATAAAAACACATGGAGAATATATATGTTTCGCTGGGCTATTATTTTTGCTGTTATTGCATTAATTGCGAGTCTACTTGGTTTCGGTGGCGTCGCGGGCTTGTCTAAGGATTTTGCGATTATCTTGTTGGTAATTGCGGTGATTCTTGCGATCGTTGGTTTTCTTTCGCGCGGCAAGGTCTAGATTTACGCTAGACCTTTTCAAAGCAAGTGTTAGCTTTCAAAAAAAACAAGAGCCTTCTGGCTCTTGTTTTTTTATGGGTATTTTAATGATCTGTTTTGATCAAAAATACTTCTTTTAAGATGAACTTAAGGCTTTAAATGACGTGGTCTAAAACCTGCCACCAGCAAGGCTGCAACATACGCTACCACACCGACAACACATAAGATCAATACTTCTACCACACGCATCCATTGTGATACATCTGCGTTATACCAACTCAGGGCATAGGCCAGAGCTGCAATCATCATCACATTGGCAAACATGAATTGCAGGAAGATTTTTTTCCAGTGCGCCCCAAAACGGAAAATATCACGCTTATGCAGATAATAATAAAGCAGACCAGCATTGACCATCGCAGAACCTGTCGAGGCCAGCGCAAGGGCCATATGCTCCGCTTCCCAGTCAATCAGCTTGAACAAGCCGATAAAGATCACGTTCAGAATCGCATTGGCGGCCACAGCCATCAGACCGACACGCACCGGGGTTCTGGTATCCTGCTTTGCATAAAACCCGGGCGCAAAGACTTTAATCAACATAAAGGCAATCACACCACCGCTCATACATTGCAGCGCCAAAGCCGTCATCTGGGTATCTTCAAAGGTGAACTGGCCACGTTCAAACAGGGCCTGAATGATCGGGGTCGACAGCATAAACAGTGCAATACTGGCGGGTAGGCCTGCCATCACAATAACTTTGGCTGCCCAGTCCATCATGCCACGGAATTTTTCCGGATTTTGCTCAGTATGCCGTGCCGATAAGGACGGCAAAATCACGGTACCAATTGCAACACCGATCAGACCCAGCGGCAATTCGGTCATACGCTCGGCACTATACAGCCAGGATACCGAACCATCCTGCATGAATGAAGCCCAAATGGTATTTAACAATAGATTAATTTGCGTGACAGATACACCAAATAATGCCGGTAGCATCAACTTCATGATGCGATCTACGCCTTCGTGCTTGAAGTCAATTTTCGGTGGAATCAGCAGGTTTTTACGCCATAATTCAGGAATCTGGATGGCCAGCTGTAAAATACCGGCAATGATCACAGCCCAGCCCAGCGCCATAATCGGCTCTGCCATATACGGCGTGAGCCAGAGCGCTCCGGCAATCATCGCCACATTCAGCAAGACCGGTGCAAATGCCGGGGTACTGAAAGAGCCATAACTGTTCAGAATACTGCTGGCAAAAGCCGTCAATGACATAAACAACAAATAAGGAATGGTCAGGCGAAACATGTCGGTCGCCAGGGCGAACTTTTCAGGGTCACTATGGAAACCGGGCGCATAGACATACATGATCAATGGCGCAGTAATGATCGCGACCATGGTCAGCGTCGTCATCACCGTCGCCAGACAGCCAAACACCCGGCTAATCAAGATCTGGACTTCGGTATGCGTGCGACTGGTTTTATATTCAGTCAGTACCGGAATAAATGCCTGTGAAAATGCGCCTTCGGCAAATAAACGCCTGAAAAAGTTTGGAATACGAAATGCGACTACGAAGGTATCGAAGTCTTTACCAGCACCAAAGACATTCAGTAAAACAATATCTCGAACCAATCCCAGTACGCGTGACAACATGGTCATCGCACTGACAATGACGGTCGAACGCCAAAGCGCCATCCTATTCACCTAATGTATAAATTTGTGGCTATTGTAATGAAACTTTTGTCAGAAGTTCATTGCTTAATTTCATCGCTCAAGCGAGCTTGAGGTGTTTTTATAATGCTGTAACTGTGCACGAAAATCAGCCCAGTTAAAATATGGTCCCGGATCGGTCTTGCGGCCCGGTGCAATATCCGAATGTCCGGCAATATGCTGCTGAATCTTGGAATAATGCTGTTGCAGACAGGCCGTGACTTTTACCAAGGCCTGATATTGTTCAGCTGCAAAAGGCAAGTCATCACTGCCTTCCAGTTCGATCCCGATCGAATAATCATTACATTCTTTTTTGCCCAAATAGCTCGAGCGGCCGGCATGCCAGGCACGATCATTAAAATTGACAAATTGCAGCACTTCGCCAGATCGTAAAATCAGCAGATGGGTCGATACCTGCATGCCCTGAATCGTCTGAAAATAGGGATGTACCGACCAGTCCAGCTGATTCTGAAAAAACTGCTCAATATAACCGCCGCCAAACTGTGAAGGTGGCAGGCTGATATTGTGAATCACCAGCAATTGAATCTCGGTCTGTTCTGGCCGCTGATTAAAATTGGGAGACGGGATTTGACGTGCACCGATGAGTTGCCCGTCCTTGACCTGAAACTCAGCTGCCTGTTGCATAAAACCGTTCTCCCCAAAATAAAATCTGCAAGATCAGCATTGCAGCCGGCTTCATGCTAAAACTTTCAAGGAGAAATCTCAATTCATCCCGGCAAACTGGATGAAAAATCGCTCATCTTTTATGTAACGGTGCTAAGATAAGGCGCAATTTTCACGGCTTAAAAAAGATACGGAAATACTCATGCGCATATCTCAAGCTTTGCTAGACCAGTCCATTCAGATCAATATTCAACAAGCACTTTCAGAAGATATTGGTGACGGTGATATTACCGCCCTGCTGACCCCTGAAGATGAACAGGCCACTGCCACCATCATTAGCCGTGAAGACATGGTCTTGGCCGGGCAGCCTTGGGTGAATGCCTTGATTCAGGCCTATGATCCAAGCATTGATGTGATCTGGCTGAAAAATGATGGTGATCAGGTTCAGGCCAATGAAGCGTTTTTAAAATTGGCCGGATCTGCGCGCAGCTTACTCACCGTGGAACGCCCTGCGCTCAACTTTGTCCAGACGCTGTCTGCGGTTGCGACTAAAACCGCCCACTATGTCAAAGAACTGCAAGGTTTAAACACCAAACTGCTCGATACCCGTAAAACACTTCCGGGTCTGCGTATTGCACAAAAATATGCCGTGGCCATTGGCGGTGGTCAGAATCACCGTCTGGGCCTGTTTGATGCCTTCTTGATTAAAGAAAATCATATTATGGCAGCGGGTGGCATTGCGCAGGCGATTGCCAAGGCACATCAAATTGCACCGGGTAAGCCTGTTGAAGTTGAAGTGGAAACCTGGGATGAGCTGAATCAGGCACTCGAATCCCATGCCGATATCGTGATGCTGGATAATTTCAGTCAGCAGCAGATGATCGACGCAGTGCAACATGTAGCTGGTCGCTGCAAACTGGAAGCCTCAGGTAATATCACCATTGATAATTTACGTGAAGTAGCCAGTACCGGCGTAGATTATATTTCCATGGGTGTGCTGACTAAAGATGTCAAAGCCATTGATCTGTCGATGCGTTTCAATGCTTAAGCCTAGATGGGATAGATGACCGTAGAGGGTGCGAAGCACCCTTTTTTTATTTTTAGAAATTTTTTTTGCGTATATTTTGCTCAATTTTCTATTTTAGACCTTAATCATCATCGTCATCCCGATTACCTCGGCGATCGCGGTCATCATCGTCACCATCACGGTCGTTATATCTTCCGTTATCCTCATCACGATCCTGATTTAACACTGAACGCTCGTCATCTTCACGATTATTGCCCCAGTCACAGGCAGTTAATCCAAACACGCCCAGCAATGAAATTGCACAAAGCCACTGTTTCATGTCGCATTCCTCATTGTGTTCTCATCTGATCCAATATCGATGCAAAACCGGTGCAGATATAGCCAATTCATGTCGGCTTTTTGTGATGAAGCTTTGTGGTGCAGTTTTTGAATACAGGTGCAGAGTGAAATTTTAAGCATAAAAAAACGCATCCGGAGATGCGTTTATCAGCATGGGATGAATTACCAGCCTAAAGCTTGTTGCTGTTTCTTCACCAGTTCCTGAATACCTTTTTCGGCCATTTCCAGCATGGCATCCGATTGTGCGCGGGTAAATGGTTTGTCTTCTGCAGTACCTTGAATTTCAATAAATTCACCGGCCTGAGTCATCACCACGTTCAAATCAGTTTGACAGTTTGAATCTTCTTCATAGCAAAGATCCAGTAACACTTCATCTTTGAAAATACCGACAGAAACCGCAGCCACCAAACCTTTTAATGGATCATGTTTGATTTTTTTTCTTTCCAGCAAGACGTTCATGGCATCGACCAGAGCCACCGCAGCACCGGTAATTGCGGCAGTACGGGTGCCGCCATCAGCCTGAATCACATCACAATCGATAGTAATGGTATTTTCACCGAGTTTTTTCAGATCGACCATTGAGCGCAGGCTACGACCAATCAGACGCTGAATTTCCTGGGTACGGCCACTCTGTTTGCCACGTGCCGCTTCACGGTCACTACGGGTATGGGTTGAACGTGGCAACATGCCATATTCAGCCGTGACCCAGCCCTGGCCCTGACCTTTCAGGAAGCGTGGTACAGAACTATCCACACTGGCGGTACAGAGTACTTTGGTATGACCAAATTCAACCAATACAGAGCCTTCCGCATAACGTGTATAGTTACGGGTAATTTTCACTTCACGTAATTGATCTAATGCTCGTTGGTCGATACGCATAAATAAGTCCTGTAGAGGTTAAAAATAATTGCGGCTCAGTATAGCAGAAGCCTTTGCCAAGATTAGCCAGCCGGGTGATTCATTTACAAAATCAATGCATCAGGCCACTGCGAAATGTCAAAATTCTGCCGATCTGTGGCACTACGATTTGATTTAATTTTTGCTAGACTAAAACTCCCTATGAGGGAAGCCAGTGACAGGAAACCCATTTATGTCCTTACGTGAAGATCGCAAGCAGCAAAGTCATCAGGCACTACTCGATGCGACACTAGCATTCAGCAGTCAGGGCCGCGCTTTCAGCACGATCAGCCTACGTGAAGTCGCGAATGCAGTCGGAGTAGTACCGACGGCGTTCTATCGGCACTTTCAGAATATGAGCCAGTTGGGTCTGGAATTGCTGGATCAGGTTGCGATTCATATCAAGGGCGTACTCAATCAGCTGGGGCAGGCTTATCTGTATCAGCCGAATACCCGAACCCACACCGGGCTTGAGCTCTTCTTTCAGGCCGTCGAATATCATCCTGAACCCTGGATTTTTTTTGTGGCAGAACGTTGGGGCGGTTCGGACGTGTTACGTGTCGGCATTGAACGGGAAATTCATTTTCTGGCTGAAGATGTCATGCATGAACTGGCCAAGATGCAATCTACCCGACATATTCAGGCATCACAGGACTTGCAGGCTCTGGCACAGATGCTGATTGAACTGTCCCTGAACTGGGCCATGGGCTGGATTCATCTGCAGCATCAGGTTGATCCAGAGCTGCGCCGCGCTCAATCCAATGCCTTTAAAACCCAAAGCGTGCTACAGATGCAGCTCTTGCTACGTGGCATTTTGCACTGGTACCGGCGACCTGCCAAAACAGTTGAAACCGCAAGCCCTGTGCTCAATGAAGCGGTCATTCCCCCTGCCTAAATAAAAAAACCTGCATCATGATGCAGGTTTTTTTTACTGATCGTCAGTTCAGACTTATTTGGCTTTACGCTCTTTCTCGATCAGGTAATTCACCACCTGAATGACTTTGGCATCATTACCCTGCACAATATATTTACCATTCACGGTCACTGCCGGAACACCACTTAACTGATACTGAGCAGCCAGATTTTTGGCTTGGGCAATTTTCGAAGTGATCGGGAAAGATTTATAAGTGCTGTTAAATTTCGCTTCAGAAATACCATAGCGGGTATAGAACTTGGCCAGTTGTGCCTGTTCTAAAATTGGACGTTGCTTGTCATGAATATCATGGAATAATTATAAATGTGCTTTTTGACGCACACCCAATGCTTCAGACACATAATAAGCACGTGCTGCCTGTTCCCAGAGTGGATTCATTGCAGCCGGCGTACGTACAAAACGTACATCTTTTGGTAATTTTTTCAACCAGCCCTGCATATGTGGTTCAAGCGCGAAACAGTGACCACAGCCGTACCAGAAGAATTCACGCACCTCAATTCTGCCCGGTTTTTCGACTTTGACTGGTTTTGCAACCACCTGATAGTCCTGACCTGCCACAAAATTGGCCATAGCATTGCCTGAAAAGGCCAAAACAGATGCGGCAACAGTGCCTAAAAGGAATTTTTTCATTCGGATTATCGTCCTCTAAATCATTATGCTTAGTTTATGTGTTCACTATAAATCAATTATGCCGGTTTCGTTTTCATTCTGTGAACTTTTTTGCTGCTTTTATCGCTTTTTCTGCCAGAATCGCTACACTAAACCATCGGACTGATTTTCAAGGTTTTAAATCAGTTTCTCTGGCCATTCGGCACGTACATATTTTTAGCTAATCACGACTGATTGAGGTGACACCGATGTCGCAATTGAATGTTGATCCACAAGAAATTGCCAAGTTTGAAGCATTTGCAGCTATATGGTGGGATCAGCATTCCGAGTTCCGCCCCTTGCACATGATTAATCCATTGCGTTTAAACTGGATTGATGAACATGCCGGTGGCTTAAGCGGCAAAAAAGTGCTGGATGTCGGCTGTGGTGGCGGTATTCTGGCCGAAAGCATGGCGCGACGCGGGGCCGATGTGCTCGGGATTGATATGGGTGCAGCCCCACTGAATGTGGCACGCATCCATGCCGAACAGGAAGGCGTGAGCAATATTGAATATCGTCAGGTGCCGGTCGAGCAACTGGCAGAGGAACAGGCTGGCCAATATGACATCGTGACCTGCATGGAAATGCTGGAGCATGTGCCAGATCCGGCATCGATTATTCAGGCCTGTCATAAACTGGTCAAGCCAGGTGGTCATGTGTTCTTCTCGACCATTAATCGTAATCCAAAGTCCTATTTATTTGCGATTATCGGGGCAGAATATGTCTTGCGCATGCTGGCCAAAGGCACCCATGATTACAGCAAATTTATCAAGCCGTCTGAACTGGCACATGATATTCGTAACGCGGGTTTAAAGCTCAAAGACATGACCGGTCTGCACTATAATCCGCTGACCAAGCGTTATTGGCTGGCACCGAATGTTGATGTGAACTACATGGTTTATACCGTGAAAGATAGCGCAGCAGAGACCACAGCATGAAAGCCGTTTTATTTGACCTAGATGGAACCCTGATTGATACCGCTGCCGATTTTATCCGAATTATCCAGCAGATGTGCCGTGAAGAAGGCCGCCCACTGGTTGCACCCGAGCTGATTCGTACCCAGGTCTCCGAAGGCGCTCGCGCTATGGTGAAACTGGTTTATCCGGAACTGCAACTAGAAGATCCGGTCTTTCTGCAACACCGTCAGCGCTTTCTGGACATGTACGGCGCAGATATTGCGGTCGATACCGATCTGTTTGATGGCATGTATCCATTACTTGAACAGCTAGAGGAAAATGACATTCCTTGGGGGATTGTGACCAATAAACCGCGCTGGCTCAGCGAGGCTTTACTGCAAGCGCTGAACCTGAGTGAACGCTGCGCAGTGCTGGTCTGTCCGGAAGATGTGACACGCACTAAACCAGATCCTGAACCAATGTATCTGGCAGCCCAGCAACTGAATCTTGCCGCTGAAGACTGTATCTATGTCGGAGATCATCCACGAGATATTGATGCCGGTCGTCATGCCCAGATGCCGACCATTTTGGCTGCCTATGGTTATTTGCCGTTGCAATACAAAGACGATTTAAACGCCTGGCAGGCCGACCATATCGTGCATACTGTGGCAGAATTACATCAATTGATTCAGACACTGGTACTGAAGCAGCATACTGCGGTATCTTGAACGCTTAACACTAAATAATAAGAAATGAGGAGGTAGATAATGAAATATTCAGCATATCAACCTCGCCCCGATCTGCTCAAGGATCGTATCATCCTGATCACAGGTGCGGGCGATGGCATTGGACGTGCAGCAGCAATCAGTTATGCCTTGCATGGCGCAACTGTGGTGTTGCATGGGCGTACCTTAAACAAACTCGAAGTCATTTATGATGAAATTGAAAGTTTGGGTGCGCCGCAACCTGCCATCTTGCCGCTACAACTATCAAGTGCTTCAGAACGTGAT
The DNA here is from genome assembly GCF_044547685.1 of Acinetobacter sp. NPDC052428. Taxonomy (GTDB): domain Bacteria; phylum Pseudomonadota; class Gammaproteobacteria; order Pseudomonadales; family Moraxellaceae; genus Acinetobacter; species Acinetobacter lwoffii_G. The sequence continues at coordinate 4,471 of NZ_JBIUAT010000005.1, read as the reverse complement.
TATGAGCTTTTGCTTGATACGCTAGACCGTCAGTTTGGTCGTCTGGACGGTATTCTGCACAATGCCGGCATTTTAGGTGAACGGGTTCCCTTGGCGGATTATCCGGTCAACGTCTGGGATGATGTGATGGCGGTCAATCTGCGTGCACCCTTTGTCATGACCCAGGCCCTGCTGCCGCTATTATCCAAATCTGAACATGCTTCAGTGGTTTTTGCCAGCTCAGGTGTAGGCCGCGAAGCCCGCGATCGCTGGGGTGCGTATTCGGTTTCTAAAATTGCTATTGAAGCGGTAAGCCAGTTATTTGCCAAAGAGCAGGTACATCCGAATATCCGTTATAACTGCATCAATCCCGGGGCAACGCGGACTGCCATGCGCGCCAAGGCCTATCCGAATGAAGATCCGAAAACCCTGCCTACCCCCGATTCAATCATGCCGGCTTATCTATATTTGATGGGTAATGACAGCCTGCATATGAATGGCCAGAGTATTGATGCACAGGATTAAATTATTCTGTCTGTCATTCAGGGAGCAATCGCTCCCTTTTTATTTCATTTTTAGTCATATTCAGCGCATAAATCTTAAGTAAGTTCACCCCGCTCGCATTGAGTTTCATTAAAATAACAGCATACTAAGCCCCACTATATTTCACTCGAGTGCATCATGACTGAATTAAACAATATTACGGTGACCCATTTAGACGATGGCATGGTGTCGCTGCTGATTGATCAACAGCCTATTTCAGAGAAATACGGCACCAAGTTTGAAGCCAGTATCGTGGATGACATCAAAGCACTCGAAAATGCTCAGAAACTCAAATTGTTCGAGCAATTTGTATTTTCACATCAGGATCTGAATTTTGAACATGCCTATTATTATGTGACTGGCATTGAAAAATTAGACGACAGTTATCGTCTGGCCAAGCATTTTGTTTATCGCATTAAAATTGAAGGTCAGCCAGAAATCGAACATGTCATCAGCAATCAGGGCAAAGCCATGACGGCCGAGGATGTACGTGCCTTTATTCAGGCGCATGTGCAGAAATCACTCAACGATTATACTGACCTGAACTACGCTTATTAAAAGTCGGGTCATTGAATAATCTTGGGCACTTTTCGATAAAGTGCCCTTTTTTTCTTAAAATCCTGCAAAAAATAACAATAAATCGGATTTACATATTAAATATATAAAATTATACGGTTTTCCAAATTAAACTGATTGGACTATGCTTTCTTGAATCACAGATAGATCAAATCAGGAGCGCAGCATGGCTGACCAAAAACGTAAAATTGAAACAATTCACCGGATTGAACAGTTGCAGTTATCTGAAGCATTGATTGTGGCACTCGATGACGCCCTACAAGCTGAATCCGTGGCTGACGCGATTCAGTCCTTACAAGGTTTGGCAGAGCAATGGAATTAATCTCAAACTAAACTGGCAAAATTCTTTGTCGTTTCATTAAATCATGAACTTTTTTCTTGCTGATTCAATGCTGTTTTTTTGAGCTAAATCATCGATTTTCGCTTGCATGTTGGCCCTTGCTTTGATGAGATAAGGACATAGCTCGGTAGGCTACTTTATAGAAGTGATGCCGTCGCCTAAAGTCATGTAAAAACATGACATCATCATAATATCTCTGCATTTGTTATAAAAATTGTGCCTGTTCTTCACAGTTTCTCTGCAATTTTTCCGTACATTAGACACTGTAGAAGATGAACAATTTAATGAGGGTTCAACATGAAAAAGGTTTTGGTGGCACTGGCAATTTCTTGCAGTACATTCATGCTGAGCAATGTCGTCATCGCTGCCTCTCATTTCAATGATGAATCCCGTATGGATTCACGTCATGGTCATGACAAGAAGAAAGCCCGTGAGTTCCGAGAGGAAGATCAACAGGATAACCGCCGTATGCGTGAAGAACGTGGGGTGAAACGCCTGCAACAGTTACGCTGGCAGCCGGGTTATGTGATGCCACAGCATTATCGTGGCAATGGCTATAAAGTTGAATACAAAGACCATCGCCTGCCTCGACCTGACCGCAAGCAGCAATGGTACAAAGTCAATAATGACTACATTCTGGTGGATTCTGAAAACAACAGCATTATCCGCATCGTGGGTGACTAGTTTATAAGTGCATTCAAATTTAATCTTCTTTAAGGCCCAACGATGTTTGGGCTTTTTTATTTCACTGGCTGAAAATTTTTAACCCAAAATCTCGCTGCTTTTCCAGTTTTCAGACTGTGTGATTCATCTACTAAATTTCTTCATGAATTTAACAATTTAACTAAGTAGCCCTCACGCTTTCTATGTACTTGTTCGCTAATTTAGTCTCATCGAAATTAGATATACATCTTAAGGTGAGAGCCATGAAAAAAGTCTTAACTACAATCGCGTTATCTCTAAGTGCTTTGTTAGCTACTTCTGCAATGGCAGCACCACAGTATGACTCGCGTTATGACCATAATCCGCATAAACCGGCGCCACACTGGAATGCCAAAGATAGCAAGAAATGGAATGACGACCGTCGCTGGAATGATGACCGCCGTCATAACAACCGTATGGTCAACCCAAGCCGTGACTGGCGCGTAGGACAAACTTTACCTCGTCAATATGACAACAACCGTTTTGAAGTCAGTGATCGCGAAGCACGTCGTTTACCAAATACCGGCCGTTTCCAGCAATGGTACAAAGTCAACAATGACTATGTTCTAGTGAATGAACGTACCAACAAAATTGTACGAATCATTAACTAAGCTTTCTCCATTACTGCTCGTCTTGCAGACACCTGAAGCCCCCTTCAGGTGTTTTTTTATATCTACACTTCCACTTGCATTTTTTTTCATTAGAATCAAAGCTGGATCTTCAATCATTGAAATGGGCACAGCATGACTTCAGCAGAAACGTCACAAAGCACAACTTTGCAATATGTGCACTGGTTTCGCCATTCTGCGCCTTATATCAATGCGCACCGCAACAAAACCTTTGTAATCATGTTTGATGGCGAAGCCGTCTTAAATGATAACTTTCAGCATATTATTCACGATATTGCTTTATTACATTCTTTAGGCATTCGGCTGATTCTGGTACATGGTGCACGTCCGCAAATTAACCAGAATCTGGCTCAAAGCCAGATTACGACGCCTTTTTACCAGCAGCGTCGGGTCACCACACGTGAATCTTTAAGCTGTGTGATGAATGCCGTCGGTTCGATCCGCCTACAAATTGAAGCACTGCTGTCTATGGGACTGGCCAACTCGCCGATGTATGGCGCCCGGATTGATACCGTTTCAGGGAATTTTATCACTGCCAAGCCGTATGGGATTCGTGATGGTATTGATTTTCAACTGACCGGTGAAGTGCGTGCAGTTGATACTGACGCGATTCAGCGCCATCTGGACAGTCATAATATTGTGGTGCTTGGCCCGACTGGTTATTCCACAACAGGAGAAGTCTTTAATCTGCTGGCTGAAGAAGTTGCTACCAAAACTGCGATTCGCCTCAAGGCAGATAAACTGATTTTTCTCGGTAAGCAGCATGGTCTGATGGACAGTAACGGTCAGCTCAAACGTGAAGTGACACCGCAACAGCTGGATGATTTTATTCCGGTCGAGCAAGATGCACTGGAAAGAGGATTACAATTAAAAGCCGCACAGGAAGCCTCCATGAACGGCGTACATCGGGTGCATCTGATTTCTTATGCCTATGATGGTGCCCTGCTGGAAGAACTTTTCACCCGTGATGGTTCCGGCACTCTGGTCACTGACGCGCATTATGAAGAAGTGCGGATGGCCGATATTCAGGATGTAGGCGGTCTGATCGGTTTGCTGCGTCCACTGGAAGAAGAAGGCATTCTGGTTTATCGTTCGCGTGAACGTCTGGAAAATGAAATCAACCAGTTTGCCGTAATCGAACGGGACGGCATGATTCTGGCCTGTGCCGCCCTTTATCCGATTCCGACTACGGGTGATGAATTGCGTTCTGCAGAAATTGCCTGTGTTGCGGTACATCCCAGTTATCGCAAGTCTAATCGGGGTAGCCAGATCCTGCATTATCTAGAAGAAAAAGCCAAAAGCATGCAGATTCAGCGACTGTTTATTTTAACTACCCGCACCGCGCACTGGTTTCTGGAACAAGGCTTTGAACCGGCTTCAGTCGATGACCTGCCGGATGCCCGTCAGGCATTTTACAATTATCAACGTAATTCAATTGTTTGCAAAAAGTCACTTTAAAGTGGCTTTTTCTTTCAGTGCTTTAGCTTAATTTTAGATAAAGATATCTGGCAATCTCGCTTTAAATTTTAAAATTCTATTACTGGTTTTTAGCTAAACATATCAACAGATCAGATTTAAAAAAATAACTATAAATTTCATAAGTTTGATTAGGGTCTGTTGACATTTACTGTTCAAAAAAATAGCGAGAAAGTAAAATTTAATCGCCAAACTAAATTTACTTCTCGCTATGCCTCGTACAATG